>NZ_JBSPFA010000029.1:0-37203 GCF_053848885.1 Amedibacillus sp. YH-ame10 | reverse complement strand
TACATCAAATTATATAAAAGGATTCATGGCAAGACATTGAAAGGCTGCTCGCTACGCTCACAACCTTTCAATATAAGATTTAATTTTATATGGTAATAATTCCACACTTACTTGACACTAACACCTTTGCTATCTACGCTCATATATCAAATCAGTAATGCCATTATAGGATTGTGTCTTTACCAATTGTAACTTCATGCTTTGCTTTTGCTTTGAAAAGAGTCTTATGCCATCCCCTAGTAAAATAGGTAATACAGAGACATGAAAACGGTCGATCAAGTCTGCTTCTATAAGCTGTGAAACAATCGTTGCTCCTCCGCAAATCCAAATGGCTTTGCCCTCCTGCTGTTTCAATTTATGAAGGATTTCTTCTGGTGATTGATTAGTAAATTCAATTTTTTTCTTCGGTGGTAAATCACGATGGGTTACAACATAGCTATAGAATTCTTCATAAAGCCATTGCTTAGGAGATAATTCATTTGCTATCTGGTTGTAGGTATTCCATCCCATTATCACAGTATCAACTTCTTTTATAAACTCTTCATAGCTTTGCATATCGTCATCACTTTGTGTTTGCCCACCCATCCATTCAACACCACCTTGTACATCCGCTATATAACCATCTAAACTCATACCAATAAATAACACTGATTTTCTCATAGATCCTTATCTCCTTTTCAAAGTTCTTCAAAATCCTTAGATAAGTGTAACATGTACATGAAGAAAGATTCTATAAGAAACATAATTTACCAATCTCTTTAAAGATATGTCGAATCCTTCAATCATATAGAACTACTCCATCGCTTTTAAGGCAGATACCATATCGATTTTTCTTGTCTTTAGCGATACAATTTTAATCACCAAATAAGAAACGATCAAGGTTGCTATACTACAACCTAAAATTGTAGAAGGCGCAATCATGATTTGCATATCCATTGAACTTCCCACCGTGGATACAACGCTATAGATAAGTGTATATCCAAAAGGTAATCCCAACAAGATACCAACAATTGTTAACCATAGATTTTGTTGAGAAAGGAGTTTCTTTACTTTTTGATTACGGAATCCTAAAACTTTTAAGGTTGCCATTTCCCTAATCTTCTCGTAATAGGAAAATGTTCCGATATTATAAAGAACAACCAATCCAAGCACCACTGCCCCAAAGATTAAAATACCAATCAAAAGATTCATACCTTGCATCATCGTTTCCATACTATTTTCAATATCCCCCTTTAGATATTGTATATTCAAAACTCCTTTGATTGATTTCACATTCGCACTTTTCCCAACAACTGTTGAGGGAATAAACTTCATACCAGCTTCATTGAATACTTCTTTTGACATCGTAATTCCCTGTGTTGAAGGTGTATGAATGATTTCTCTCACTTTGCTTTTTACCCATGTTTTATTCCCCATGATACGCCAAGAAACAAAATCCCCTCTTTTTATACCGTATTCTTTTGCGATATTATAAGACAATGCAATTCCATCTTTTGGTAACTCTACCTCTTTTAATTCCTCATCTTGCATTTTCATATATCGTGTATCTTCTTGAATCAATAGATTTCCTGTTTTCTTTTCATTCTTATACTTATATTCCATTGCCCCTTCTTGAATAAAAGATCCATTCATACGTTCTTTTACTTTCTCATGATCACCATCTTCTCCTACTTGTACACGCATTTCATAGGTAGAAAGTTCATGAAACATCATATTCATCATATGATCCATACTATTTTGCATACCGAATGCACAAATCATTAAACCCATACAACCAGCCACACCAATAATAGCTATCAAAGAACGAATCTTATTTCGAAAAATATCTCGTACGTTCCATTGTGCATAGAAATTCAACTTGTTCCATATACTTGAACTATGTTCTCTTTTCTTTTGATAGATGACAACTTTAGGGCGTAATGCAGACGCAGGTTTTTCCTTTAGTTGTTTACGCGTAATAATAAAGGCTACACTAAAGCATACAATGATACTAGCAAATACCATATATACACTACTATCTACTGGATAGGGCTTTAATTCTGGAAGTACATAAACGCTACGCATCATCGGAAAAATCAATTCTGGAATAATAAGTGGTCCAATAACAAATCCTAGAATTGCCCCTACACTCGCGATTACTACTACGTGTGATAAATAATGAAAGGTTACCTTACGATTTTTAAAACCCAATGCCTTTAATATCCCAATCTGTAAACGCTGATTCATAATCATTTTACTTAACGTAGTCATGGTTGTTAGAACTGCGATTAATAAGAATACGGCTGGAAATACTTTAGAGAATGCTTGATGTTGTTCAATCTCTGCTTGTAGAGTCGCATAGCTCAACATATCTTCTCTTTCAATAAAGGTAAGATTACTTTTTCCTAAAGCATCACGAACAATCGAATCCATGGTTGTAGGATTTTTTGTTTTTATAAGCAATTGGGTATAAGGAATTTGATCATCAAAAGGAAGGTTATTTGATGAAACTAGCGCATATCCTTGATGTTTATGATCTGGAAGTATCGTGTCGTTTCCTTTTTGATATACCATTTCTGGATGGTATACAAATCCCTTAATTTCTTTTTCGATAGAAATTCCATTCATCTCTACTGCATATTTTTGTCCTATTTTCAGATTGTTTTCAGTCGCATAAGATTGATCAATCCAAATTCCATCCACGTCCTTTTGATAAGCTTCCCCCTTCACAACTTTCATTTGTGAAAGTTTATAATCTTCTACGATAAATAATGTAATCTTTTTCTTCTTGTTATCTTTTACATAAGTATCAAAAGAGGCTCTACGTTCTACTTCATCAATTCCCTTTTCCTTCTTCAATACTTCTACATCATCTTTCGAAAAGCCATTTCCATATACCCATACATCCGCTAGTTTGCTTTCTTCATAAAATGTTTCTGAACTTACCTTCATTCCATTCCAATCACTATTCACACCCGCAAAAATAAAAACACCTAGAAAGATCATTAAGAAAATAGCGATGAACTGCGCTTTGTTCGCACAAATATCGCGATACATTTTACGAAATAACATTACCAGTTCACCTCATTTATATCACAAGGATGTTCGTGTATCACAATGTTTTCCACTTCCCCATTTTTTACATAGATGACTTTATCCGCAGCCTTTTCTAACTCTGCATTGTGTGTGACTAGAATCGTCGTATGTCCATATTTCTTACACATATCTTTTAGTTGCGTTAAAACCGTGAGTCCTGTTGTAGAATCTAATGCGCCGGTAGGTTCATCACAAAGCAATAGAGCAGGATGTTTACTAATAGCACGTGCAATAGATACACGCTGTTGTTCACCACCGGATAACTGTGAAGGAAACTTATGCAGATGCGCTTGCAATCCAACACGTGTAAGTGCATCTTTAGGATCCATGATATCCTTCTTCAACTCTTTCATAAGTGCTACATTTTCATATACCGTTAACGTTGGTATTAAATTATAAAATTGAAAAACAAAGCCAACTTTCTCTGCTCGATAATCTGCCAATTCTTTCTCTTTCATATTCTCAATCGCCATTTCTTCTATTTGAATATTTCCAGAGGTCGCCTCATCCATACCACCCAACAAATTCAAAATTGTACTCTTACCTGCACCACTTGGTCCAAGTATGACAACAAATTCGCCTTCATCAATAGAAAAGTTTACATTTCTTAAAGCATATACCATACTTTCCTTTTCCCCATATGTTTTACATACGTTTTTAAACTCAACAATTTTTTTCATACTACTCTTCCTCTCTTATTTGGGTATAAGAAAAACATGTAGCCTCTACATTTTTTTCTTTATACATTTTGATCATGATTACTACTATATTTCTATTCTGGAGATTCTTTGTTTTCTTCTGGTAAAGTTACACTACCTTGTACGGCGACACTTCTACATAAAATTTTGAACATATCGATAATATCTTCTTTTTTATCATGTACACATTCATTACAACGAACCATGTGTATAATACAATCTATCAACATCTTCGTAACGATAATCACAAAGTGATTACTTCCATCTTTAAAGTGCATATGTTTTGCGATGTGATGTCGAAATACATGTAGTGTTTCTTCACGTATCGCTACATACTCAGGATCTTTTGTCTCCATAAAAATAACAAATTCCTTCGATAACAAAGCCTTCATTTCGGGTTCGTTAAAATCCACTTGTTCTAAGATAGCGTTGATTTGATCCATATCAAGTCTTGTATCTTCCATCATAGAATGTTCTCTTACAAAATTGCATACCTCTTGGACAACCGGCTTTATCAAGCTATCTAGAATCGCCTTTTTATTGGGAAAATAATGATAAATATTCCCTAAAGAAGTATTGGCCTTTTTGGCAATCGTACGCATAGAAGCATCTTCATATCCATGATTCATAAACTCATCTCTAGCACATTCTAGAATCGTCATGCGAATATCTTCTTTTTTTGTTTGCATATCATCATCTCCCTTCTCTTATATGGTATATATTTTAAGCTTTTATGGCAAGTCTTTGTACAATTAAAAAATCATTAATTATCATGTGTTCATTATTATAAAGAAAAAAAGCATGATGGAGCCATGCTTTATCCGTTTGTATGTAAGGAACGACGATAACGTTTTGTTCTTTTCATCGCAATCCTTATCGCAACAATCAACAACAATAACCAAATACCAAGTCCAATGATAATGGCGAAAGGAGAAGTAGTTTCATTCTCATATGCTTGATCATATGCTTCCTTTGCCTCATCATAGAACTTTGTATTCTCATAAGACACTAAGAAATCGTAATTTTTATCATTCGTTTCTTGTTTGTCTTCTTTTCCTTTTTTCTTAGCATCTTCTAATGCTTCTTGTTTTTCTATCTTATAATCTTCTTCGTACTTCTCAAAGAATTTCTTATAATATTCTTTATATTTTTCTAACTCATAGCCCTGCATTGTCTCATTCTTTTGAATACCAAACACAGAGGCATAGGCATATTCTTTTGCAGTTGCGTCTAATTCACGTTTAATCCGCCCTACTTCTGTGTCGAATGCTGTTTTATAATTTGTTTCATATACGCTTTTCATGTATTCATTCGAAATAGAATCGAGTTGATATGTATCATAGGAAGTCGCATCCTTAGTCCCTGCACTTATTGCAGCAGTTTTACTTGTTTGTTCAAGTTCTGCTTCTGCACTATGAAATGCTTCTTCAAAAGATGATTTGTAGCTCGCATCTTGATAGGTATAAGTTGCTTCTTCTAAAGTCGCATTGGGATGATCTTTCTTAAAAGCATATCCATCATTTTTACCAATGGCTTCATAATCTACACTCGGTTGTTCAACTTGTGGTTGTGGCGCAACATATGTATTATTATTTCCACTGCTTTGTTGCGTATCATTTGTAGTACCTCCATTGTGACAATGGTATTCTCCATATTGTAATCCCCATTTTTCACAATTTGTTCGACATGTATGACAGCCATTTCCATCCGTCCTTCCTGGATGTGCTTCCATATTGCTTTGTGGTATATTCGCCAATAAAAACAATAAAACAAAACCTACTACTACTTTTAATTTTCGCATAAAACCCTCCTGAAATTTGATTCATTTCTTTTCCCCATTTTACGCTTATAAATTATGAATCTTTTAACCTTTTAACCCATTGGATTGTCGCTCCATATCTTCGATTACGATATCATATATTTCTCCAATGGTAGAACAATACTTTAATACATCCCATGGTTCATTGGTATGGAAGTGAATCTTAATAAGTTCTTCATCTCCTACCGCTAACAAACAATCACCTTTAAAATTCTCTGTAAAATATGCATTGATACTGTCTTCATTAAGATCCTTACCTTCGATTAATAATTGTGTATCATAACGAAACTCTAACATAAAAACTCCTCCTATTTCGTATAATTTAATCTATTTTTCAATGTATTGAATCGCAATACAATCCAATCCTGTATGGGCTGCGATAACCGCACAGATCGTATGAATATGAATTTCAAGTTGTGGATTTCTATCCTGGAGTTCTTTGCGAATTTCTTGTGCTTTCGCAAGATTATCCGAATGAATTACATACACGCATCCTTCTGACTCTTTCATCTGTTCACTTATATACTCTATTGCGACTTGTTGTGCCTTTTTTTCTGTACGTACTTTTGAAAAGACATCGATTTTCCCATTTGTAGATGGATCAATTTTTAGAATCGGTTTGATTTTTAAAAGACTTGCTGCAGCTGCAGCTAAGGGTGTTAAACGACCACCTCGTTTTAAATGTTGAATATCATTTGGTAAAATCAAAGTACCACTATGTTGTATTTTATGTTCTAGTTTTTCTTTGATTTCTTTTGCATTTAATCCCTCATCCACATATTGCTTCGCCAACTGCACGGAATGATATTGCAAATCACACGTTGTATAATTTTCAATATGCGTGATTGGAATATTCGCTTCTTGGGCTACCACACGGATAGAGTTAAACGTACTAGATAAACCTGAAGATAAAGGCAATGCGATAATCTCATCAAAACCCGCCTCTTTTATGTTATCAATTGTTTCTTTAATATCGCTTAGGATTGGTAAACTTGTCTTGGGCGTATGATTTTTACGTAATCGCTCGTACAAATCTTCCGTCGTAATTTCTGCACTATCTCGAAATGTCTGATCCCCATCCACCACCTGCAAAGGTAGAATGTAAATTCCTTTTTCTAGTCCTTCTTTTGGTGATAAAGCACAACCACTATCTGTTAAAATAGCAATTTTCATATATATGCACCTCTTCCTTATTATCATATCGACAATTCTGATATCTAATTATGATAATTATATCATACATAATTGATATAAAGTAAGATAACGCTATAGATAAGTAAAACGATCGATGGATGCCTCCTTCTTTTCTCCTTCCTCGAAAACATCAAGATAAGCTTCATATACTTGTTCACTGCTTGTGTAAATACCACTTTTCTTGAAGATATTACTAGGCATATCGCCTTCTAACACAAAGTATTCTTCCCCTGTATCACATTCTACCAACCAAACATTTGTAGTTCCATGTTCATCTGTAATGCTATCTTGCATGTTCGCATCTTCCACAAGACTTGGTTGTAACATATTCTCTGCATATTCTATGATTTTATTTTTTATAATTGCTTCATTCATATTCATCATCCTTCTTTCCTATTTATGATAACACCAACCTTTATAAAAGAAAAGTGTTGTAATATGACATGTACTTGTCATATTAACTTTGATACAATAAAGACAACAGGAGGAATTCTTATGCAAATACAACGATTGTTTGAAATTACATATATCCTATTACAAAAGAAGCGCGTTACTGCCAAAGAATTGGCAGAGCACTTTGAAGTAAGTACGCGTACCATCTATCGAGATCTTGATGCCTTATCCATAGCAGGAATCCCGTTATATACAAACAAAGGAAACAATGGCGGTATCTTTCTAATGGAAGATTATACCTTGTCCAAATCGTTATTAAACGATGAAGAACAACAGCACCTTTTATCGGCTTTGCAAAGTTATCATATGGCAGATCAAAGCGATGTATCTTCCCTTCTTACCAAACTATCTGCTCAATTTCAAAAAGAACAAGTCAGTTGGATTGATGTAGATTTTAGTGATTGGGGAGGTCTAACAAATAATAGTTCCTACTTTAAAATTTTAAAGGATGCAATCTTACAACGAAAAGTTGTGACATTCACCTACTATAATTCCTATGGAACATGCAAAGTACGTGAAGTTGAACCCTTACGTTTGATGTTCAAAGGACAAAGTTGGTATCTTATTGCCTATTGTTTAGATAGCAATGATCAACGAATGTTTAAATTATTACGAATGGAAAACATAGAGAAATCTATGAAAGATTCTACCCATGAAATTATTGAAGAAGATGTTGAGGCGATGTATCATCATGATAAAAAAGACTATATCCACATTGTCGCAAAAGTAGATGCTTCTCTTTCCTATCGCATTTATGATGAATATACCCCTGAGCACTATACAAAACAAGAAGATGGTTCCTTACTCCTTAAAATAGCGTTTCCACCAGGTGAATGGGTGTATAGCTATTTTATGGGCTATGGATCAGGTATACAAATTATGGAACCCGCTTTTCTAAAAGAAGAATTGATACATCGTTATCGACAAGCCTTGGCGAATTACGAGGACTAGTTTATGGAGAATAACTATGAAGTATGTTTTATCGGTGATATTTTTGTTTTGACAAAAAGCAAAAAACTAACAACCTCACTTGTAGAAAATGAAAAGATTGCGACTTCCTTTTGGCGTTCTTTCCAACAAGATATCAAAACTTATCACTTAACACAAGGGATGGAATTTGTGAAATATGGCATTACCCATCGAGAAGATGAACAGCTACATTATATATGTGGAATTCCATCAAAAGAAAACTATCCTATTACCTTTCGGTTATATCATATTCCAAGAGGACATTATTTAAAATATATTCATCGTGGGGATATGAAACATCTAAGTGAAAGTATTCGCATATTATTTGAAGATATTTTACCTAGTTCAAAACTAACACGAAAAACAGGTACTATACAATACTATGAAAAGTATACAAGTGATTTTCACTTCAATCGAGAAGACTCTATTATCGAATTATATGTACCAATCCTAATCAAAGAAAAACCCGAGTTCCAATATATCAAAGCCAAAAGTCTTCTACAAGGTGGGACCTCTATTCAAAATGGTTATCAAAAGTTCTCTTGGTTTGGAATGGATTTCAATATGAATTTATATAAAGGCTGTAACCATGGGTGTATCTACTGCGATTCTAGAAGTGCATGTTATCAAGTGGAAAATTTTGATATTGTACGAGGAAAAGAGAATGAACTAGAACTATTAGAAAAAGAACTTTCTCGAAAGCGCAGAAAAGGAACTATAGGTATTGGCGCAATGTCAGACACCTACAACTCTTTTGAAAAAGAAAAAGAGATCACACGAGGTGCTTTACAGCTGATTGATAAATATGGATTTGGTATTGGTATTGATACCAAGAGTACTTTAATACTACGAGATATTGATTTGATTGCCCATATTGCTAGACAATATCCTAGCATCATTAAAGTTACGATTACGTGTGCAGATGATGAGCTTGGTAAGATCATTGAACCCAATGCACCATTAAGTTCTGAGCGCTTTAAAATATTCGATGCGATGCATGAGCATGGAATTTATGCAGGAATCCTATTTATGCCGCTTTTACCATTTATTAATGATACAGAAGAAAACATTCGTCAAATCGTATACCTAGCACACATTCATCATGCAAAGTTTATTTATCCTGGATTGGGTGTTACTTTACGTGCTTATCAACGCGATTATTTTTACCATCAGCTGAATCATTATTTCCCAGGGAAAATGGAATTGTACGAACAGCGATATCATAAAACTTACTCTTGTGATGTACCAGACGCCAGACGTCTATGGAACATCTTTAAAAAGGAATGTGAGAAGTATGGGATCGTATATAAGATGAAAGATATTATCAACGGATATAAATCTGTTGTTCCTAATGAACAAATGCAACTACCACTTTTATAAAGAACACCCCATCCTGCAAACGCAAAATGGGGTGTTTTATACTATTTTGTTGTTTTCTTATTGATATCATTGATGCGGATTACTCTTGTACCTACTGTTTTCGCAAATCCTTCATCATGTGTGATGATTAAAATTGCCATATCTTTACTTAAATCTTTGATAATGGAGGTAACTGAGGCAATGGATTCTACATCTAATGCACTCGTAGGTTCATCAAAGCATAAGACGGAAGGCTGTAACATACAAGCTCTAGCGATAGCTACACGTTGTTTTTGCCCACCACTTAAGGTATTAGGATAGGCTCCCTCTTTATCTTGTATTTGTAAACGAAATAACAATTCCAATGCTTTGGTTTTTGCTTCTTCTTTGCTCATCAACTTATGATACAATGGCGCATCCATCAAATTTTGTAATACGGTACGATGTGGAAACAATTGATAGTTTTGAAAGACAAGACCGATATCCCTACATATTGTTTGTTTTTCTTTCTTATCCGCAATGACTCCATCTTTCAAAAGATAATTGCCATTGATACAAATACTACCACTATCTGCTTGTTCCAAGTCGCAAAGGCAACGTAATAAGGTTGTTTTACCACTGCCACTTAAACCCATCAAAACAACGATTTCTTTGTCGTCCACATTCAAATTCAAATCCGTAAGCACCTGATTTTCTTTGAAGGATTTACATAAATTTTCTATTTGTATTTTCATCATGTTTCCTCCTAGTAGTAATTCAAGCGTTTTTCAATTACATTCAATCCTCTTGCGATTGGAATGTTCAATAGTAAATAAATAATACCTACATATACAAATGGCATGACAGTCGCATAAGTACCTGCAGCTATTTTTGCATAACGTAACAATTCATCGATTCCAAGAATTGAAACAAGGCAAGTATCCTTTAATAAAGTCAAACTTTCATTGATGAAAGAAGGAATACAATTCTTTAATGCTTGTGGCATTAAAATGTGTAAGAAGGTATAACGAGAAGAAAAGCCAAGGGTTTTGGCAGCTTCCACTTGTCCACCATCAATGGACTGTATTCCTCCACGCAATATCTCTGTAAAATATGCGGTATAGTTGAATAGGAATGCCACAAGTGCAGCCTCCATACGATCCATTTTAATCCCAAGAAATGGCAATCCAAAATAGACAAACATCAACTGTAATAAGAGTGGTGTTCCTCTCATAATATAAATATAAAAACGAACGATTGAAGAAAGTAAGCGATTTTTAGATAAACGAATATAAACCATAGGTAGTGCAAATAGGAAAGACCCTACTAGTGTCACTACCCAGAAAAACAATGTAATCTTTAAACCCTCCATAAAGGAGGGTAATAAATCCATAAACATGCTCATGTATATTATTTAAACCATTCTGCTTTTACTTTATCGTATGTTCCATCGTCTTTCAATTCTTTCATCGCTTTGTTAATTGCCTCGCATAAATCCTTATCTGCTTTACGCATACCTACAGCATATTCTTCTGTACCAAAGTTTTCATCTAGGTATACATAGTTAATTCCGTTATCTTGTTGTTTAACATAATAACGTGCTAATGTTTCATCCACAACAATTGCGTCACTTCTTCCAGATTCTAAATCCATGAAACAATCGTTATTGGTATCAAACTGTACAAGTTTTCCATCTTTTAATTCTTTTACGAAAGCTTCTTCTTTCATAACTGCATCATATGCACTTGAATTCTTTTGTACGGAAACTGTTTTACCTTTTAAATCTGCCTTTGATTTAATTCCTGTTTTATCTGTAGTGATGATCATCTGGCGATTCTCCATATATGCATCTGAGAATAATACCTGTTCTTTACGAGCTTCCGTTACGGAATATCCATTCCAAATCAAATCAATATTGCCAGCATCTAATTCTGTTTCCTTTAGATCCCAATCGATGTTTTGGAATTCCACTTTCTTATCCAATTTTTTTGCGACTGCTTGTGCCATTTCTACATCGAAACCAACAAGTTTTCCATCTTTTTTAAAACCCATTGGCGCAAAAGTATCATCAATTCCCACAATCAATGTATCTTTGCTCATAGTTTCTACACTATCTGAACTTCCACATGCACTCATTCCTATTGCCATCAACAATGCCAATCCTGTAACAACTAATTTCCTCATATCAATTCCTCCTCTTTTTGCTTTCCTTCATGAAAAGAAAAGACTTTCCTCCTACTAGCATTCACTAGAGGACGAAAGTCTTATGACTTGCGTGGTTCCACCTCAATTTATCAATACCTCACGATATTGACCTCATCAAGTACCATGTACTTGTTCATCGTATAACGGCTGTACCGGCAGACACTACTCTTTGTTCGCATCTGCAGCTCCAAGACGTGTTCCACAATATCCCATGTTCTTTTACACCAACCAAGAACTCTCTATGATGGTACAACTGTGTACTATTTCTTTTCATTGCTGTTGAATAGTTTCAGTATAATAGATTGTATGAAAATTGTCAACATTTTTATGTAAATAAATGAAAAGGGATGTAAGTTAATTGAAATAATTTTCGTTTTCTTATTGACATTAGGTTTCTTCCGTTTTATAATCAAGACAACAAATTCGTTTGATTCAGGAAGAGTAATATGTGTATGAACGAGATAGAGAGTTGATGAAGGTGGAAATTCAACACGAACGTCATATGTGAATGGGCCTGATAGAAGCATAGGTGAACAATACGTTTAGTAGCTTATGACGCTATTCCCGCGTTATCGAAGGAAACAGACATGATGGTGTTTGTATAAGAGTGACTTTCACACAATAGGTGGCATAACGAAGACATCCTTCGTCCTATGAAAATAGCGACGAGGGATTTTTTTATACTCACTCTTATGCATCCTGAAAAGAGAGGATGGTGCGTTATGATAATACACGCAAAACGATGGCAGAGTTCTTATATTTACAACGTATAAATACTGCCAAGTGGCAAGAAAAGGAAGATAAATATATGAACAAAGGTATGTTTGGAGAATTTGGAGGACAATACGCTCCAGAGAAATTGATAAAGGTATTAAATGAACTAGAAGAGGCTTATGATCGATTAAAAGATGATCCAAAATTTCAAGAGGACTTATCTTACTATTATCGTGAATATGCAAATCGCCCTTCTTTACTATATTACGCAGAGAAAATGACAAAGGATCTTGGTGGCGCTAAAATCTATATGAAGCGTGAAGATTTAAACCATACAGGTGCACATAAAATCAACAATGTATTAGGGCAAGCTTTGCTCGCAAAATATATGGGGAAAAAGAAGTTAATCGCAGAAACAGGAGCCGGTCAACATGGTGTCGCAACCGCTACTGCCGCAGCCCTATTTGATATGGAATGTGATATTTATATGGGAGAAGAAGATACACGCCGTCAATCCTTGAATGTATTTAAGATGGAATTACTAGGTGCTAAGGTACATGCGGTTACCACAGGTACAAGAACTTTGAAAGATGCGGTCGATGAAGCGTTAAACGCATGGGTAGAAAACTGTGAGGATACGTTCTATTTATTAGGTTCTGCTGTTGGTCCTCACCCATACCCAACAATTGTACGTGATTTTCAAAAAATCATTTCAGAAGAAATGAAGGCACAGTGTTTAGAAAAAGAAGGAAGATTACCCGATGTAGTTGTCGCATGTATCGGTGGAGGAAGTAATGCCATTGGTTCATTCTATGATTTCATTGATGATAAAGACGTAAAACTGATAGGCTGTGAAGCTGCTGGTAAAGGACTTGATACTCCAGATCATGCCGCAACACTCGCAAAAGGAAAAACAGGTGTCTTACATGGAATGAAAACCATTTTCTTACAAGATGAAAAAGGTGAAGTACTTCCTGTATATTCCATTTCAGCTGGATTAGATTATCCAGGTGTAGGTCCTGAACATGCTTATCTTGATGAAATAAAGAGAGCTGAATATGTTTCCATTACAGATAAAGAAGCCGTTGATGCTTTCTTATATCTAACAAAAACAGAGGGTATTATTCCAGCGATTGAAAGCTCACACGCTTTAGCCTATGTTATGAAATTAGCTCCAACAATGCCAAAAGACAGTATTCTTTGTGTCACTGTTTCAGGTCGTGGAGATAAAGACGTAAAGAGTATTGCGGAATTCTTAGATATCGAAATTGATGAATAAGCAATGAAAGCATATGGCAAAACCCATATGCTTTTCTTATGCAATTTTCTATAATCAATCCTTTCCATAAAGGAAATTCGCAGTGGCTCCCCCATCCATTAAAATATCACTACCTGTAATAAAACTTCCATGAACTCCCATCAAAAGATCCGCTACACCCGCTACTTCATCTGGTGTTCCAGCTCTTTTCGCAGGACATGCGTTTAACATGTTCCTATAGAATTCTCCTCTTTCTCCGTGAAGTTCATCATTCGCAAGTGGAGTTATGATAATACCTGGACTAATAGAATTGATTCTAGCTCCTCTTTCACCCCATAGCAACGCCTCTTTTTGTACACGTAACACATTTGCTCGTTTCGCAAGTTGATACGCATGTAATGTATCTCTTATCTTATCCTTTTGTAACATATCTAAACTCATCAATTCCTCACTTGGAGTAAGCGCTAATAAAGCATTCTCACGTTCTTGAAGTGCGGGCAAACGATGTCCTGACTGTGAAGAAATTATAAGTCCTGCTCCACCATAGCTTATAACCTTACCAAACTCTTCTAACAATATTGCTGTTCCATATAAGTCTACTTTCAAAATTGTTTCTATCGATGCTTGTGATGGAGAAACCCCTGCACCATTTACAAAATACTTGATATGTCCTAATGTTTTCGCATAAGCAATGAGTTTTTGTATTGATATTCTTGATGAAATATCGACTTGATGCACATATGCTTCATATCCTGCATTGGATAAGTTTTGTACAACCTCCTGTGCTTGGCGCAAAGATACATCCGCAATCACAATCGATTTACCTACTCCAATCCTTCGTATAATTGCGACTCCAATAGAACCCGCCCCTGTTAAGACTACAACTTCTTTGTTCATATGTATTTACCATCCTTCTACTATATTCTTACTATAATCCTTGGAGTTCACTCTAAGTCAAGAAAAAAACTGCAAATTCTGCAGTTTCTTAATCTTCTAACACTTGTACACAAATACCAATTGTTCCGGGTCCGGTGTGAACACCCAAAGCTGGAGAACATTGCTTTTCTACATAAACATCAAGATTTGGTAATTTTGGTAAGATACTTGCCTTTATTTCATCAGAGATATCTTGTGCATCTCCATTTACAATAGAAACATTATATTTCTTATGATTTCCAGCAAACTCTAACGCCAAGTCTTTTGTCTTTGAAATTGATTGTTTACGACCACGTACTTTTGATACCGTATAATAAATACCATCTTCATTACAAGAGATAATCGGTTTTAAATTCAATGCATTTCCAAATAGAGAGGCAACTAAACCAATACGACCACCCTTTTGTAAATATTCTAGTGTTTCCACAACGAAGAACACTTTACATTTTTTAACACCTGCTTCTAATTTCACTTGGATATCTTCAAAAGATAATCCTTCTTCTATATAACGTGCCGCTTGAATTGCATGAAACCCTGCGCCGATGGAGATATTCTTAGTATCTAAAATAAAAGTATCTAAATCCGTATTATCATCCGCAATTAAGTGCACCATATTATTAGTTCCACTCAATCCACTAGAAATGGTTACTGCAATTATTTTCTCGTATCCATCTGCCTTGATTTGATCAAAGATTTCTTGAATATCTTGTCCTGAAGGAAGGGATGTCTTAGGCACTTCCTTTGATAAACCACGATATACTTCTTCAGCAGTAATGTCAACTCCATCCAAATATTCAGCGTTTTGATAGATAACTTTTAAAGGGATCACGTACATTCCATATTGTTGCGCATAATCTTTTGGTACATCACAACAGGAATCTACAAGGATAGCGATTTTTTGTGTATTCATAATAAACCTCCAACTATATTTTCAAATGAAATATTATGATTATGCTTACAGTATATTATAATTCGCATAATTAGTCAATCTAGTTTTTAATACCAAATATATCCATATACGAAAAAGACCATATAAAATGGTCTACGGTACATGATGAGTCTTGTTGTACTCTTGGAGTCGCTCGTTTATTTTCATTGTTTCTCTTTTGGATTGTTCATACACAATGTACATAATTGTTACGAATACAATCGTGATGGATACCAACATCGCAAATACCATATGAAGTTGTGTCCACTGAAACCAATCAAAATATAATCCAGAACCGATCACTACACACACCACATACAAATAATGAACTACATGGGAGAAATAGAGTTGTTTTTTTGTTAATTTTCTTTGCGGATATAAGAAATTCCCTAAACAACAAACTGCACTTGTGAATAGTATCTGCCATAAAATACTTGCATTTACATCATTTTCCTCATAAAAAATGGAGATGAAAATGGCTGCCATAATCAGAGAACCTGTCGTCACACAGGAAAATGTAAACAGTAAGTCTTTTAATTTTCTCATTTTCATATTCCTCCCTTCACAACCCTAACAACGCTTTTAGTTGCGCAACATATTGTCGAGATATAATAATTTTTTCATTGTTCATAAGCACTGCCTCTAAACGACTTCCAATGACTGGGGATAAATGATGAATCTTTGTAAGATTGATAATAATCGATTTGGAGGCACGCAAGTAATCTCCTCCTTTATAATTCTCTTCTATCTCATAAAGGCGCTGTTTTATTTCATATACTTGCGTTTGTGTATAAAGGAATGTTTTGTTATCTACAGATTCAAAATAGAAAACATCCTTTGGATCAATTCGTTGAATAGAAGTACCTTGCATAGCGGTGAATTTCTCTTCTTGTACTTTGAGACGTTGAATCAAACTTAGTATCGATTCATCCATCGTATCACAACGAATGATAATACAATCTTCATCTTTTGGATCTTTTTTATCTTCAATGATAATCTTCACAGCTACCTCCTTCCTATCGATCGAACGATGCTCTTTTCTTTAATACATAAACTGCGATGCTTAATGCAATTATACCACAACCAACAAGCAATAGAACCTGCATCAATGGTGGTATTGTTTGATCGAATACTTGCACACTGATTCCCATGTTTTCTTTATATACACTCATCACATCACTAGGTAAACCTTCAAATATTCTTTCAACACTTTGTTGTGTAAACACACTTCGTAACATACTGGCTTGGTGTAGAAACGGCAAACTACGCAAAATGTTTTGTACAACGTTTGGTAACATTGTCATCGGTAAATAAATACCACCAAGAAAACCAATCAAAGTACCTGCAATGGTCCCAAAAGAACCCCAAGCATTACTCGTAATTACAAATTGGGATACAACTAACACCAATGCACTAGATGCACTTACACTGACCAACAACATTCCATATACTTGTACCCAACCCAACGCATCTAAGAAAGGATGCCCTTGCATAGATACATACAGAAAAGATAATAAACAAGTAATCGTACACATAATCATGCCATTGATGATTGCCGCAATTAAATATCCACATAATAGTTTCATTCTAGAAATAGGTGCACAATAAAAGCTTTCTAGCTTATGGTATTGTCTATCTTGTACATATATTCCTATGATCGATAATGGAACAGTAAAACTATTCACCGCTAACATACCAGCAATTGTCCACATCAACACAACATACTCCGCATTTTGTTCATCTGCTGTTGTAGTTGCGACACCCTTTATCTTCTCTAACGCTTCTAATAGGGAATCTGAATTCATATCTCCTAAAAATACAACCATCAACAAAAGCACCATTAACACAGATAATAAAGAAAAGAATAAGGAGGCTTTATCTTTAAAGTACAACAACATATTTCGTTTTACTAAATACAATAATGACATATCTACACCCCCTTCTCTAGTGCTCTTCCAGTAATGTTTAAGAACACATCATCCATGTTTCCTTGTATCATTTCAAATCCTTCCAAAAATGATTCTATATCTTTCAATAAAGGAATCGCACTTTTTGTATCTTTCATTGGAATTGTGAATACATGATCACATCTTGCATAACTATGTTTGTGTTCATTCAAGTATTCTTTTAATTTCTCTTCTTCTAGCGGGTATGCGATCAATTGATCTTTTGCGTACTTGTTCTTTAATTCAAAGGGTGTTCCAAATTCTTTTAATACACCTTGATCAATCACCGCAATATGATTTGCTTTGGCGGCCTCTTCCATATAATGTGTTGTCAGGAAAACGCTCATGTCACTTTCTCTTCTTAACGTATCGATACAATCCCATACAACTTTCCTAGTTGCAGGATCTAATCCCGTTGTTGGTTCATCTAAAAACAAAATTTTAGGCGCATGCATGAGTGCTCTCGCTATTTCACAACGTCGTTTTTGTCCACCAGATAATTTCCCAAATGGACGATTTAAAAGATCTTTTAAATCTAATATTTTAGTGACGTGTAGTAATTGTTCTTGTAATTTTTTCTTATTGTTAATATACATAGAACCACGAATTAATAGGTTATCTTTTACACTCAACAATTCATCTAAACAATCTCGTTGATATACAATGCCTATTTGTTTTCGAATGGCATCATCCTCTTTTCCTAATTCATATCCACAAACCCTTGCACTTCCACTGGTTGGAGGAAATAATGTACATAACATATTAATGGTGGTAGATTTCCCTGCCCCATTGATTCCTAAAAATCCAAAGAGTTCTCCTTGTTCTACATGAAAACTAATTCCATTTACCGCATGTACATCCTGATAACTTTTCTTCATATCGTTTACTTCGATTGCATACATAATATAAACCTCCCTTTTACACCTTGATTATAGAAAAGATGAAAATCCCTTACAATAGGCCTTATGCTAAGTTGCATTTCAACTCAATTAACTAGCATAATATAGCAATTAAGATACATGTATAAAATATGCACATTCAAAAAGCTTGAATTTTCATCCAAGCTTTTTCTTCGTTTATAGGTTTGATTTTTTATGATAATTCAAACTGTCCAGTATATAACTTATAGTACGTACCCTTTTGTTCTAGCAATTCGTCATGACTTCCTCTCTCTATGATTTCACCATGATCCAATACCATAATCGCATCAGAATTTCGTACCGTTGATAAACGATGCGCAATTACAAACACTGTACGATGTTCCATCAATCGATCCATTCCTTTTTCAATTAACTTCTCTGTACGTGTATCGATGGAACTGGTTGCTTCATCCAAAATAAGAACAGGAGGATTTGCTATCGCAGCTCGTGCTATGGCTAGTAATTGGCGTTGTCCTTGACTAAGGTTTGCACCATCTCCAGACAACATCGTATCATACCCTTTTGGTAAACGTTTGATAAAGGAATGTGCATTCGCAAGTTTGGCGGCTTCTATTACATCATCCATACTCGCATGCAAATTCCCATAACGAATATTGTCCGCAATCGTTCCAGTAAACAAATGGGTATCTTGTAAAACGATGGAAATAGAACGTCTTAAATCATCTTTACGTATGAGTTTTACATCGATTCCATCGTATGTGATACTACCACTTTCAATGTCATAGAAACGATTGATGAGGTTGGTAATGGTTGTTTTTCCAGCACCTGTACTTCCTACAAATGCTATTTTTTGTCCAGGTTTCGCATATAATTGAATTCCTTTTAGAATGGTAACACCTGGTTCATATCCAAAAACTACATCATGAAAGCGAACATCTCCTTGTAAAGGTACAAGTTCTATTTTTCCATTACTTCTAGGATGTCTCCATGCCCAATGTCCTGTATATTCGTCACACTCATGACAACTTCCATCCTCTAACATACGCACACGCGTTAGTGTAACTTTTCCATCATCCACTTCTTCTTGTTCATCCATCATCGCAAAGATACGCTCTGCCCCAGCCATAGCGGCTAGAATAAAGTTCAATTGTTGAGTGAATTGATTGATTGGTAAAGCTGTTTGTCGTACATAGATTAAATAGGAAGCTAAGGCACCAAGTTCAATTTGTCCATGGATTGCGAAGAAGCCTCCAACACAGGCAACAATCGCATAATTGAAATAGGATAAAGAAACTACCGTGGGAATCGTTCTACCAGAATAGGTCAAGGCTTGCGTAGAAGCTATACGTAAAGCTTCATTTCTTGTCTCAAACTCTTTAAAATTTGCCTGTTCATGATTGAAGACTTTTACCACCTTTACCCCATCTACCATTTCTTCAATAAACCCATTAAGCACACCCATAGCACGTTGTTGATGTGTAAAATAATATTTACTCTTCTTACTAAAATATTGAATTAGATAATACATCACAATCATAAAGAATACAACCAAAAGAGATAAACGCCAATTTAAGATAAAGATTGCGATTAAGGTTCCCACAATCATAGTGAAGCTTTGAATCAAATTATCGAAACAATTGTTCATCGCATCTTGAATGGTATCTAAATCATTTGTAAAACGACTCATGATATCTCCATGTGCATTGGTATCAAAGAATTTCAAAGGAAGTTTTTGCATCTTAGAAAATAAATCTGCACGTATTTCCTTTACAATTTTTGAAGAGGTGTGTGTCATCATCTGTTTATAGAAAGCTGTACACAATGCCCCACTGGCATACATCCCTGCCATAAACAAAATGGCTTTCGTAAATCCTTGATAATTCTTAGGCAGGATATATTGATCAATAATAGGACTTACCAAATAGGTTCCATACAAATTCGCTGCGGCACTAATCACCACAAGAATTGCGACCAATAACAAGGAGAACTTATGTCTTCCCATATAATGCAGGAAGTTAAACATTGTTTTTTTCATATGTTTAGGCTTTTTATTCGAAATCTGTTTTGCCATTATAAACCAACCCCTTCCTGTTGAGATGTGTAGATATCCTGATAAATAGGATCTGTTTCAAGGAGTTGTTCATGTGTTCCAATTGCATGGATTTTCCCATCTTCTAATATAACGATTTGATCAGCGTGCATAACACTACTTACACGTTGGGCAATGATCAGTTTGGTTGTATCTTTTAAAGAAGCCAAGCCTTCTTTGATTTGTGCTTCTGTAGCACTATCAACTGCGCTTGTAGAATCATCTAATATGAATACTTTTGGATGTTTTAATAATGCTCTCGCAATACATAAGCGCTGTTTTTGTCCGCCTGATACATTTACTCCCCCTTGACCTAAATCCGTATCATATCCTTCAGGAAAATCCTTCACAAATTCATCTACACATGCAACACGACATGCCCAAGCAATATCTTCTTCACTCGCATGTTCATTGCCCCATAATAGATTTTCCATAATCGTACCAGAAAACAATGTGTTTTTTTGTAAAACCATACCCACTGCGTCTCGTAGATGCGAAATTGAAAACTCTTTAACATCGATACCATCGATGCACACACGACCATCAAACACATCATACAAACGCGGAATTAATTGCACAAGCGTTGTTTTCGCAGATCCTGTTCCTCCTAATATCCCTGTTGTAGAGCCTTTTGGCATACGTAAAGAGATATCACTTAACACATACTCTTGTGCATCTTCTTTGTATTTAAAGTATACATGCTCAAAAGAAATAGATCCCTGTGTGATTACTTTGTTGGATTCTTTGGTATCTATAATATCAAGTGATTCATCTAGTACTTCCACGATTCTTTCACAACTCGCAAGTGATCTTGTTAACATTAAGAACACACCAGATAACATCATTAAAGAATTTAAAATTTGTAAAACATAACTTAAAAATCCTGTTAATTCTCCAACTTGCATGGTACCCGCAAAGATCATATTCCCACCAAAGTAAAGAATACATATGATGGTTCCATACATTACGATTTGAAACAAAGGCATATTCCAAACGGAAGTACGAAATGCTTTCTCACTTGAAAAACGTAAATCATCATTTACGTTCTCAAACTTTTCTTTTTCATAGGTCCCTTTAACATAGGACTTCACCACACGTATCGCATTCAAATTCTCTTGTACAATGGTATTTACTTTATCTATCGAACCTTGCATCATACGATACAACGGGCCTACTTTATGAACAATGATAAATAGTCCTATGGTTAAAATGGGAATCGCAACCACAAAGATAATTGCAAGTTTCGCATTGATAGAAAAGGTTAATACCAATGCAGTCAACAACATAACTGGACTTCGTACAAAGGGACGAATACCATTACTAATGGCAGTTTGCAAGATTGTTACATCACTCGTTAATCGTGTAATCAAAGACGAAGTAGAAAAGTGATCCGTATTTGAAAAAGAAAAACTTTGTACTTTTTCAAATTCTGCCTTTCTAAGCTCTGCGCCAAATCCTTGTCCTGCAGTTGCGGCATAACGAGCATATAGAATTCCTAATACAAGCGCAATCAATGAACAAATTATCATCTGTGAACCCTTTACTAGAATGTACTCCTTATCCCCATTGGCTACACCAACATCAATAATATCTGCCATAATTAAAGGGATGATTAATTCAAAAATCGTTTCTGTAATCACGCAAATACAACTAATAATTAAATAGCGATTATACTTCTTCATAAAAGGAAACATTCTTTTTAACATATTTACACCTCCCTATTCAAATGTTCGATCTGTTAAATTTTGATACATCCTCGAAAGAAACAGCTTGAACTGTTCTTTTTCTTCTGTGCTAAATCCCTCTAATGATTTTTCTTCTACCTCATCACAGTGCTTACTCCATAAATCTAGAGCTTTTTCACCCTTCTTCGTGATTCTTAAAGATAGAGCTCTTTTATTATCTTTCACAATCTCCCTTGTAAGCATTCCGTTTTCTTCTAAATTGTTCAATATTTTTGAAACAGTTGCTGGTTCTACATCGCAATTATAAGCAATGTCTTTTAACATACAATCCTCATGAGAATGTAAATAACGCAGTACTTTAGGCTGTCCTGGAGATAATCCATAAGTACTCATATCTTGTCTTATTTTATTTCGCTGGGCATGATATGTTTTAAACATCATCATATGAAATGGCAATTCCATAAGTCTCCTCCTCAATAGTTAGCTATCTAACTGTTAGTATTCTAACTATATGATAAACTGCTTTTTTTGTCAATGACATGTGTCTTACTCATAATAATTAGATTATACTTTTGCGAATCAGATGAAAAAAAAGAAGGTCATTTATAGTACCTTCTATTTCAAAACTTCGTAAAACTGAGCAGAGTATTCTCATATATCAAATATATCCAATATTGTTCTAAATCACTTTTGTGTATCTTTCAATTTCGCTATAATCAGAATTTAAACTATCGTTACTAATAACAGCAGTAAGCTTATCACAAGTGTAAAAGTTGTAATAAGAATCAGTCTGGAATTTAGTAGAATCACAAACAATGAACTTTTCCTTAGCATTATCTAAAACTTGGCGGTGTAACCACCCTTCTTCTTCATTAGATGCAGAAAGATTATTGTTACAAATACCATTCGTACCGACAAATGCTTTTGTAAAATTTATTTTACTTATAACTTCTATTGCAATTGCGCCCAAGAATGATTCAATTTTATCATCAAATTTACCACCAACTAAAATTGTATCAAATCTTGTATCTTTACGAAATTGGAAATAAATATATAAACAGTTTGTAATAATACGAACATTTTTTGCTTGAATGTATTCATAAATATATTCGTTTGTAGTAGATGCACTTATAAACAAAATATCATCATCCTGTATAATATCAGAACATTTCTTTGCGATTTCGCGCTTTTTATCTTCATTTGTATGTTTTCGATCTCCATGCTCTAACTCTGTGTAAACAATTTGTTCCCCGTTACGCATTGCTCCACCATGCACCCTTACAAGTAAACCTTCTTCTTCCATATCTTTTAAATCTCTACGTATTGTCATCTCAGTTACATCTAGTTGTTTTTGAAGATCTGTCACTTTTACAAATTCTTTAGAGTCTAGCATCTTCAGTATAATTGCTTTTCTATTACCTTTGAGCATGATTACACCCACTTTCCTTATTGCTTATATTTTAGCAAAGAGGTCAACAAAACGCAAACACAAATGAACATTTTTGAACGTATTTACTATTGTTTATTTTCCAATATAAACAATTTTCTTTATATTACTTTATTTATATTTTAAGATTAACAAATCCCCATCCAATCCTGCAACACAACCTTGTTCTATTTTAGAACTTTGACTAGGATGACAAATATACCATTTATTCTTTTTCGTTAACACATCCATTGGTTTAGAATCGATCTCAGTATTGGTTCCTTCTAATAAATAAACTAGTGTAGAAAAGCCCTTTGATGTAGTCTGCAAAGGTGTATAATGTAATGTTGTTGAAAACAGTTCAATTACATCGCCTCTATGTAAGTAAAATACTTTGGCTTTGCTAACATCATAATGGTTTCTATTAAGATCTTTAGTACTCCCTAACACCAAAACACAATCATTGATTGCAATATTTACTTCACTTCCTTGATGATATTCAATTCCTGTCAATTTGTCATTCATACCTTGAACTATGCCACATTGTATTGGCATACACCCAAAGATCTCTTTTTGAATTTCATCAAAAACTATGAAGTGGTGTAGCTGTTCTATATCCGGTATGTAAGTTGTCCCTTCTTTAGATATTGGATATTGTGTATCCACATACTGGACTAGTTCTTTGCTGTCCATTGATAACACCTTACCGTAGGGAAAGAATTCCTCACTATGCACATCAAAAAATTCGATAGTAGGATTTAATATTTTCATCTGATCTAAACTCATAACTTCCTCCTTATATTTGTTTATGTAAAGTATACAACATTTTTCATCAAACATACATATAAAAATGTTATATTTTTATCTTTTATGTTGCTTTTTAAACAAATTTTACGAAATTTTCAACAAATATAGAACATTAATTAGTTATTTGTCTTTATTTTTGTTTGTTTTTGTTGTATTATGATAGTAGAAAAGGAGGTTATTATGACAACAATAAACCCATTAAAAAGAATTATAGAAAAACAGAAGGCAGGTATTCCAATTGGCATTTATTCTGCATGTAGCGCGAATGCGTACGTTATACAAGCAGCTATGGAGTGTGCAAAGCGTGATGACTCTTGCGTACTAATTGAAGCAACTGCAAATCAAGTAGATCAAAATGGCGGTTACACTGGTATGACGCCACTTGATTTCAAAGCATTCGTTTTGGATATTGCAAAAAAGGCTGGTATGGATGAGGATCGTATTTTTCTAGGCGGAGATCATTTAGGACCTCTTACTTTTGCATCACTTCCAGAAAAGGAAGCAATGGAAATGTCCTGTGAATTGGTTCGATGTTATGTAGAAGCAGGTTTCATTAAAATTCATATTGATACCTCAATGAAGGTTGCAGATGATGATCCAAATGTTCGTTTAAGTGATGAAGTAATCGCAAAAAGAGGTGCAAAATTAGCACATGTATGTGAAGAAGCCTATCAAAAATTATTAAAATCTAATCCAAATGCTATCCAACCAGTATATATTGTCGGCAGTGAAGTTCCAATTCCTGGTGGTGCACAGGATCCTAATGCTGGCATGCAGGTTACTCGTGTAGAAGATTTCAAAACAACTGTTGAAGCATTCAAAGATGCCTTTCAACAAGAAGGAATTTCTTCTTTATGGAAAGATGTTATCGCCGTTGTAGTACAGCCTGGTGTAGAAGAAAAAGATGCGGGTTGTGTTGAATATGATCGTACGAAAGCAACTGCATTGATGAATTCCATTAAAGAATATCCAGACTTAGTATTTGAAGGTCACTCAACCGATTATCAAACAAAGTACAAGTTAAAAGAACTAGTGGAAGATGGAGTTGGTATCTTAAAAGTAGGTCCTGGATTAACATACGCAATGCGTGAAGCTTTATTTTCATTAGCTTATATGGAAGAAATGATTCTCCACGGAAAAGAAGAAGAGCAATCAAAGTTTATCACAGTTTTAGAAGAAGCAATGCTCGAACAACCGAAAAATTGGATTAAGCATTATCATGGTAATGATGCAGAATTATGGTTTAAAAGAAAGTTCAGTTTTTCTGATCGATGCAGATATTACATGCCAGATATAAATGTAGAAAAAGCTTTAGAGAAGATGATACATAATCTTCGTTCATATGGAATTTCACTAGCTGTTTTATCACAGTTTATGCCTATCCAGTATACAAGAGTACGTGAAGGTTACATAAAAAACGACCCAGAAGAATTGATTAAAGATCGTATTAAAAATACGATTGATGAGTATATATTTGCCACACACCAAGAAGAACTTTTTAGATAAAAAAAGAAAAACATTATGTGTTATTATATTAGCATAATGTTTTTTTCTTAAATTCATTTTATACAATTACCCTTTTTAGAAAAAACTCCTTATTACATATTGCAAATAAGGAGTCTTCTATTTTATTTACTTAGAATTTTTGATTCTGCAATCATTCTATACCAATATGCACTTTTCTTTGCATATCTCTCTTGTGTTTCAAAATCAACATAGAACAGACCATAGCGCTTGTTATAACCATTTGTCCATGAAAATACATCCATCAAAGACCACAGAAAATAGCCACGTACATCAACACCATTATCAACTGCTTGAAGAATAGCATCCAAGTGCTGATAGATATAATCAATTCTAGAATCATCATTCACTGTATTATCAATCAATTTATCTTTTTCACCTACACCATTTTCTGTGATATAAATTGGCTTTTGAAAATGATAGTCATCATGAATTTCCATCAACATTGCACATAAACCTTCAGGATAGATTAACCAATCCCAATCCGTTGTTGGAACAGCTGGATTTATGACACGTTTTCCAGTACCTTTGATAGCATAAAAGCTACTTCCCTTTTCTCCAGTTCCATTATGACGTATGCAACTTTCCCCACTATATGCTTCCATAAAATGACTTTGATAATAATTTACTCCAAGAAAGTCTATATTTTGACTTGCCTCTTTTATTTCTATCAAATCCTCTTCTCGTATCGTAATCTCTCCATGGTTACATGCGAGAACTTCCTTTACGATACGTAATGTATCTTCACGATATTCTCCATAAATCGTTGCATCTAACATAAATCGATTGCAAAATGTGTGTTCATATAGAGCTGCTTTTTCATTTTCTTTTGTATTGCTAATAGCGATTTTAGGCTCTAAGATATGGATGATTCCAATTTCTCCAGGCAAATTCATGCCTTTGTATAAATTCACTACACGCGCATGTGCATAAAGCATATTGTGCATAGCTTGCGCAGCTTTTCCTAAATCGTAATGAATATTTGGAGGAAAATGCCCAACCAAATATTGACCTGCCGCTAACGACCAAGGTTCATTAATTGTTACCCATTTCTTAACACGATCGCCAAAGTTTTCGAAACAAACTTTCGCAAATCGTACAAAAGCATTGATCATATCATAGCTAAGCCAATCTCCTTTATGAAAAAGAGAAAGAGGTGTATCGAAATGATGAAGAGTAACAAAAGGTTCTACCCCATTTTTGATACATTCATCAATTAGGCTATTATAATATGCAATCCCTTTTGGATTTATTTCTCCATCTCCATCAGGAATGATTCTAGTCCATGCGATTGAAATACGAATTCCATTCACACCAAATTCTTTGCATGTTTTCAAATCTTCTTTATATTTATCATAGAAACCACTTGCAGGATCTGGGGAAAACACACCTTGTTGTGGTAAATACTCATCCCAATAGCAAGGACCTCTACCATCTCTTTGAGTTGCACCTTCAGCCTGATACGCTGCAGTATCAGCACCAAAGATAAAACCTTTAGGAAATTTTTTTACCATTGCTTACACCTTGCCTTCTATGATACTCAAGGCAAAACATAATGCTTTTTCTGGATCTCTTGTCAATCCAACATATTCTTTTCCACTTGTTGTAGCCGCTTTGCAATTAGTTCCTGAGCAATCATTTGTTAATTCTTCAATCATAGACCCCATTTGTGGAGCCAAAATAATAACATCAAAATCTTGAATACTCGCTTTGTGTTGACCATAGGCCATTGCAATAGAGTTTACATCCAATCCTTTTAGTTTTGCACCCTTTTCAATAGCATTTGCTAACATTCCAGAAGTAGCGCCATTTGCACATAATACTAATATGTTTTTTGTTCCTTCTATAATAATATTGTCTTTGCTATCCTCTTTAGATTCTTCTTTCATTTCAACAATTGTAGTTTCTTCTGTCGTCTTCAGTTTTTCCTCTTCTACTAATTGTTTATCATACACCTTAAAGAATGGATAATAAATCACAAAATCTATTACGCAAAGTACGCCAACTAATACAAATGACAGTACTGGGAAACCTGTCCCTATAACCACACCGATTGGTCCTGGAGTTGTCCATGGTAGATTATAAATAAATCCATTCATACCTAATATATCGATGAATACTTTAAAGATACATACATTTGCAATCGGAGCTACAATGAATGGTATAAAGAATACTGGGTTTAATACTAATGGTGCACCAAATAATACAGGCTCGTTTACCCCAAAGATAACTGGAATCGAACTTGCTTTTCCAATGGCTTTTAGCTGCTTTGATTTTGCTAAGAATGCAAACATCATTGTTATTACAAGTGTTGCACCAGTTCCTCCTAATGTAGCGATAAAATATTGCGTTCCTTGAGCAAGTGCATTAGAAGCATGTTCACCCGCTTGTGTTGCCATAAAGTTAGTTTCTACATTTGTGATGTAAATAGCAGCTACTGCTGGTTCTACAATAGAAGGACCATGAATTCCAACAAACCAGAAGAAGGCCATTGCACCAAATATTAATGATAATCCTACATATCCATCTGCTGCTGAAAATAAAGGCTTGAATACTTCTATTACCCATTCTGCAAATCCTACATTAAGCCCTAAACGGAATACATAATCAAAAATCCAGAAAATAGCAATGGATACAGCAAGAGGGAAAATATCAGCAAATGTCTGAGCTATATTATTAGGCACTTCTTTAGGCATGCGAATTTTAATATCACGACTCACGAAGAAGCGATAAATAACAGGTGTAACAAAAGCAGATACAAACGCAGTCAATAACCCTTTAGATCCTAAGAATGAGCTAGAAAATCCTCCATCAATAGAATCTGATGAAAGTAACAAGAAACCAATGATCGATACAACCATAGTACTTGTAACATTGATTTTTCTTGTACTTGGTAACTTTGTATTAAAGTTATCAGTCAAACTTTTCGCAATCGTTGCACTCATCAACAATGCGAGTATCCCCATAGAGTAATTGTAAGCTTTCATTAACATAGTCTCTAATCCAGGATTTAAATATATTCCAAATGCATTCGGTACATAAGCAATTAATAAAAAGATACTAGAAAATAGAATAACTGGGATTAAACTAATAAATCCATCGCGTATAGCCCTTAGATAAGGATTATTTGATATTTTTTCAAAAGCTGGTTTCATTGCTTCAATTTTATTTATAATAAAGTTCATACTTTGTTTTCCTTTCTAAATTATGAGCTTATATATTCATATAAACGGATACACTTAAAATAGCTTATATAAAAAATATAAACATCATATTTGTTTCACTGTAGCTTGTTTAAACAGTGATTTTGAAGTAATATTATAGTGTCAGATATTTTTTTGTTTGTGCGCCACACATCAAGAAATCATTATCTGACTTTTTTTATTTGCTTGTTCTTTCGAATAATGTTATAAAGCTATGTACTACATCGCGCAAAAGCATTGTTGTCATCAAATGATCTTGTCCATGCACCATAATGAATCCAACATCAACTGCCTCACCACTTGCCTCCGCATGCAACATATCCGTTTGCGCTTGATGTGCCATAGTCAAACATTCTTTGGATTCTTCTACCAATTGTTTAGCAAGTTCAAAATTACCGCGCTCTGCTTCTGTTAAAGCTTGCACCAACTTTGATCTCGCATCTCCTGCATAAGCAACAATTTCAAATCCTACCATAGCGCCTTCTTCTCTTGTCATACAAATTCCTCCTTTTTCTTAATTTCATGTATATCAATAACAGTAGTATACTGCTTCTATTCATAAAAGCGCTTACACTATGTCTTATGAGCATAATACCACATTTTCGAACATTTAACAACAATAAACGTCTATTTACTTCTAATAAATTGTTTGTTTCTAACATTTATATTGTTAATATCATACTTCGATCATTTAATCGTGATACTCTCCCTTTTCCCATTTCTCAATAAATTCATCAAAATAATGGTCATCCTGAATATAATCAGTTGATTCAATTAAAGAGTCAATTTTCTTTATCAATCTCTCATTTTCAGGGTTTGGTTGATATTTACTTTCAAAAAATGCATCAAGAATGTCTTGAATTAAGCCAATACCAGATACTCGACCACCAACACCAATAACATTCGCGTTAAGTTCTTCCTTTGCATATCTTGCTGTAATAACATCTCCAACTAACGCACAACGTGCTCCCTTTATTTTATTTACAGCATTGGTAATACCTACTCCAGTACCACATAAAACAACTCCTTGTTCACAAACGCCAGAAACTACAGCTTCAGCAACTTTTTTTCCATAAATTGGATAGTGTGTGCGTTCATGATCATAAGTACCACAATCTAGTACCTCAAACCCTTTGTTTTCAAGATATTTCTTTATATCATTTTTTGTTTCAGTGACGATATGATCACATCCAATTGCTACTTTCATAAGTACCTCCTTAACACATTTTGTTTAGCATATCTACTCTTATTTGATGACGTCCACCAGCATAATCTGCATTTGCAAATCGTTCAACTATGCGTTTTGCAACTCTACTCCCAACGATTCCACTGCCCATGGTAATGATGTTAGAATTATTGTGATCTCTTGTCATTTTTGCTGAATGCTCGTCGTTTAGCTCTGCACAAATTATATATTTAAATTTATCTGCCACCATAAATGATCCTGCACCAAATTCATCAATAATAATTCCTTTATTTCGATCTACATTCTTTAATACTTCATTTACCACTTTAATGCTAGCATCATAAAAGTCCTTTTCTCCATCTTCACTCACGTCCACCACATCATAATTGAGAGAGTTTAAATGCTTTACAACATCATCTTTTAAACTTTTACTTTTCGCATCTGAACCAATAAATATAGTCATTTTTAGACCTCCTTTTCTTTTGTATATGAACATATTAGCACATTATCGAAACATTGTAAACATTATTATGTTGTTTTTTGTTTATTTGTGTTCTTTTATTTTATTGTTTTATTATTTTAATTCAAAAAAAAGCACCCACTTTGGATGCTTATGCAATGGATTGAACCAATGCTGGAAGTTCTTTTAAATTATAAAGGATAAAATCTGCTCCTGCTTCTCGATATTCTCTTGTTAGTTTCTTAATCAACGCTTCTTGTTCTTCAACGTTCAAGTTTTTATATTCTTCTTCACTCAATCCCATCAATGAGCTACCTTCTAGAATACCTACAGCTAATACACCAGCAGCTTTTGCTTCTTCAATATCTGAAATTGTATCTCCAACCTTTAAAACACTGCGTACATCTTTTATTTGCATTGCTTCTAGGTTACGGAAAATCATATATGGATATGGACGACCGCAATTATTTACACTGTTTGGAGTAATCCAATAATCTGGTGAATAACCATTATCTTTTGCTTTCGGAAGTACAATATTCATCATCTCGTCTGTATATCCTGTAGTAGAACCAATGCGAATACCAGTTGCACGTAAAGTTTCTACCGCTTCCCTTGCATATGGTTTCAACTCACAATATTGGTCTAATATTTTCAATAAATTGGCAGTGAATTTATTATGCATTCCATCAATATCAGAATCCTGACTTGCTCTTCCATATTTCTTTTCCCATTGTGCTTTGATATTAGGCATCGCCAACATTGTCTTGATATGATCCCACTTTAACATCCCCATAGGTTTTCGTGTTTCATCCATTGTTACATCAATTCCATATTCCTTAAACACTTCTATAAATGTTCTTACTGGCGCAAAACAACCATAATCTACTGTAGTCCCTGCCCAATCAAATATAACCGCCTTAATTTTCATTACTTGTTATCTCCCTTCATATAGTCTTTCATAATACTTGTTAATGTGTGAATATCTTCTTCATAGATTTCACCAATAGTTCCAATTCGAAAGGTATCCGCATCCGTTAACTTCCCTGGATAAATGGCATACCCTCTCTCTTTGATATAATCGTACATAGATTGAAAATTAAAGTTTTGTCCTTTTGGATATAAGAATGTGGTGATAATTGGCCCTTGATAAGCTTTTTCTACATAGGGTTTAAATCCCAACTTTTCAAATTCGTCAATCAAGGTTTTCATGTTGTTGTAATAACGCTTACTTCTTGCGGCTACTCCACCCTCTTCTTCTAATTCTTCCATCGCTTTCGCAAAGGCTAAAACAACATGTGTTGGGGATGTATAACGCCATTTTCCATCTTTCTCCATACCAACCCACTGATCATATAAATCTAGAGATAAAGAACGAGCATTTCCCTTTGATGCGATTAGTTTTTCACGATTTGCGATAATGAAGGAGAAGCCTGGTACTCCTTGAATACATTTATTTGCAGAACTTACTAAGAAATCAATATGATCCTCACATAAGTCAATGTCCACACCACCAAAGCTTGACATTGCATCTACAATGAATGTTTTTTGATACTTCGCACATAGTTCTCCAATCGTATGAATATCATTTAAAATGCCACTCGTAGTCTCGGAGTGAATCATAGCTACATGTGTAATTTCACTATGTTCTTTTAATGCTTCTTCTGCTTTTTGTGCATCTGGAATCAGATTGTATGCCTGTTCAATATGAACGCATTTGATGTTATGGTAAGTACACATTTTTGCAATACGCTCTCCATAAGCCCCATTGCTTAACAACAATAACGTACCATCTTTTGGAAGGATGCTAGAGATTACACTCTCTACTCCAAAAGTTCCTGAGCCTTGCATCAAAACACTTGTATATGTACGTTCATCCACATGTGCAATCGTTAATAAATCTTTACGAATTCTTTGTGTTATTTGTTTGTAATCATCATCCCATGTACAATGATCAAATAACATTTCTTGTTTTACGGTATCGCTTGTCGTAAGTGGTCCTGGTGTTAATAATTTGTATGTATTCATTTTCTTCTCCTATTTCTGGCATTCCTCAAAGAATGTCTGGTGTTCTTTTAGTAAGTCTACTGTTAAAGGGTATTTATAAATTCTTGGTTTTGTAGAAGCTACATCACGATCGACTTCTTCTCCTTCATAGAGGGTCGTCGGATAAGTTTCTAACAATTCAGATCGTGCATTTTCCATGATGCATCTTGCGATTGCCATTGCGGTTGCGCTATTTTCTTTCTTAACAACGGCTAGAGATTCCGTTAAGGTATAATTTCCTTCAGTTGGATCTACAACTTGAATTGGTAATCCTTTTTTACTATCTGCGATTGCTTGATGTCTTAATCCAAATGCAATCCCAACTTCTCCTGATCGAACTTTCTTGATTGGACCGGAACCACTGGATTCTAAATGAGGTCCAACATTATCTAGCAGTTTCGTTAAAATGATGTTACCTTCATCTTGTCCATATGTATTTAGGATTGCTTGTACCAATAACCATCCCGTTGAACTTGCCTTAATATCTGGGATGGATATATAGCCTTTATATTTATCATCGGTTAATTCCTTTATAGAGGTTGGTATACTTAAACTCTTTTCCTCAAGGAATTGTGTATTTACAATGAGAGCTCCTTCCAAGGCGGTAAGTGGTGTATCATAATCAGAATAGGTACGTATGGTATCTGTACGGAAGGTAAGTTTTTCAAACATGTTTTGTTTCTCTTGTGCACTATCTACATAATAGGTACTCATAGAGATTAAGTCTGCTTCTATATTAGAACCTTCAGCCATCAGCTTTCCACCCAATTCACTTGTCCCAAAGGACTGCAAGATGTATTGATCAGCAAACCCATTCTCATCTAATGCATGACGTATCGCAACTAATGCTTCTTCATCCGCATTGGAATAAATTACAACTTTCTCTTGGGATGTCCCAAAGATAAAGGTAAATGCTAATAAAACTACTGCTCCTAGCGCAAGTACAATTTTCTTAATACTGAAGGATTTCTTTTCCACTTGTTTTCCTTCTTTTTTCTGCGCATACAATTGTACAAGTCCTTTTACAATTAGGTTCGTAATAAGGATCAATAAAGATAATACAAAGATTTCATCGAATTTGGCGAAGTGCTGTAATTCTTTGATCTTCGTTGTAAGAACTGCTGTTTTTGCCCCAACGATAAAGATAAGTGCACTAATCGTAACCATAGAGTTTGTAAAGTAGTAGGCAAACATTTCTAAAATAGTGCTCTTTGAATTTGGGATAACCACTCTTCGTATGGTCTTCCACCAACTATCTCCCATCAACATTGCAGTTGTTTCAAATGATGCATTCATTTTTCCCAACGTATTTTTTGCCATTACATATGGCGTACAGAAGAAATGAATCACATTACAAATGATAATAATATAGAAGGTGTTTTGAAGTGACGTTCCACTAAAGATAAATAGGAAGGCAATACCAATCACCATACCTGGAATGGAATTTGAGATACTACTCATAATATCGATGGATGTTTTCGCAAACTTCGATAATTTACTACGCATTGTAATCAATGCACTACAATAAGCAACAACAGTACCAAAGAGTGCGCTTCCTAACGCAACAAGTAGTGAATTTTTATATACTCCTAGCAAATTACTTGACGTTAACGTATCCACGAAATGATCAAGTGTAAAGCTTGCATCATATGGCCATTCACTTATAAATGGAAGTATGATAATCACCGCAAAGATTGAAACAATGAATCCAAGAACGAATAAAGATGAAATGGAGCATATTCTATCTCTAATTTTATGTTTTGGTAAATCAATATCAGTAACTTTATGATAACGTACATTGAAGCGTTCTAAATAATGAAGTATGGCAATACTTGCGATACTTGGCAATAACATCATCATCGCAACTACAGCACCATTAGCAAAGTTTGGAATCGCACCTAACATTTCATTATATAGGGTTGTCGCAACAACATTGAATTCTCCTCCAACAGCTGCAGGAATTCCAAAGTCAGTGAAACATAGGAAGAAGGATTGAATGAAGGCAGCTGCTAGTGTAGGAATTAAAGGAATGATGGTAGTCATCATAAAACGTTTCCAAGTATTGTCTTGCATAATCTTCGAAACGATTATAAATTTCTTATCAATATAACGCATCGCATTATTCAACAACAAGAAAGCGATCGGAAGAGTATAAATTACATATGCAATTAATAACCCCCAAAACCCATAGATATCAAAGAATTGTATATGAATCAATTTCGTAAATAATCCTTGTTTCCCAAACGTATATATAATTGCAAATCCGTATGTTATAGTAGGCAACAACATAGGCATGGTTGCGATAACTTTAATGCTTTTTTTGAGCTTAGGGAATGCATTTGTAAAATTGATTGTATATGCTAATAAGAATGCAAGTAACAACGTAACGAATGCTGCTACTCCTGAAACAAGAAAGCTATTTTTAAAGGCGATCATAAACTTTCCTGATTGAAACATGCCTGTATAATTCGCAAGTGAAATTTCATTTCCGCTTACAAATGATTTGTATAATAATGTAGCTACAGGCATCAATAGAAAGATACAGAATAACAATGCCAATAATGCATATATAATTTTTAATTCTCTAGACTTCTTAAGCATATTGCTCTCCGAATAATTGATAGATATTATGACGTTTAATTTCTAATTGTTGAAGAATAAATTCTCTTACAAAATCGCTGGATGGTTGATTGATAATATCCTGAGGTTTTGCATATTGAGAAATACTTCCCTCTTTCATAATCAACACGCGATCAGATAACGTAAGTGCTTCTTCAGGATCATGCGTTACAATAATAGTTGTCAATTGATATTCTTTCGCAATGGTTTTGATCTTTTCTTTGATGCTTTCCTTAATCACTCCATCTAGTGCAGATAATGGTTCATCTAATAATAGTATTTTGGGTTTCATTACCATTGTTCGAGCAAGTGCAACACGCTGTTTTTGACCTCCAGATAATTGATCAATACGTTTATCAAGGTGTGCAGATAATCCAAGTAAATCGATCAAATCATTCACTTCTTGGCGTGTGGATATAGTAGGTTTGTTTTTCAATCCATACATAATGTTGTCATAAGCATTTAAGTTTGGAAATAAAGCATAATCTTGGAAAACAATATTGAACCCTCTCTCTTTCATAGAGACATGAGTTAAATCTTCTCCTTCAAAAATAACTGATCCTTTATCAATATCCGTAATGCCTAAGATACAATTTAATAGGGTTGTTTTCCCTGAACCGCTTGGTCCTAGAATGGAAACAATTTCTCCTTTATTTATTTCCAAGGAAATATCGTTTAATATTTTTACATCATCATATGATTTGCATAAGTGCTCTAACTTTAACATGCAGATCCTCCTTCAGGTAAATACCTTTCGAGCATCATTATATCGGTTATTTCCTTGAAAACAAGGCAAGTAAAAGCTTCTTAACGATGCGTTAACAAACTGTTTACAGAAACCGGTTACACGCACATTTCTGTTAATTCTGTGTAAAATTGTGTCGTTTTATATAAGGATCTGAAACAAAATATTCACAATGAACACTCTTCTTAAATTTACTGTTATTTTTTTCTAATGATGTATGAATTTTTGAACAAAAACAAAAAAAACAAGTTTTCATCTTGTCCTTATCATTCATAATCTTTAAATTGAATTTCTTATTTCTTCAAACGTTTGAGCATTCATTAGTAATTGTGATACTTGTTGTAGTTGTGCCATAGTTAAGGTTGATAGCCAAGAAGATGCATCTACATTAAACTTAGTTTGAATGAGTTGATTCTCTAAAATCTTTGCGCCATAATACTCAAATCAATTCGTTAGATTTGTGAGTAATCCTTCAACTTGCATACCATAAAAACGTAACCGTCCCCCATCTTTCACGTGCACATCCAATATGATTTTCTTATTTGCAAGTGCTTCTGGATTCATTTCAAGATTTACCACAATACTATCTACTGGGTCAATCCCTGTAATCTCCTTAATCATAAAGTGACAAATCATTTTGGAATCTTCATCTTGAGAAGATAGGGCGAATTTGAAGAACACATCATTCTTATAGCTTACTTTTGTTACATCTTTTATAGCCATATATATCATCTTCTTTTTTGTTCTTATACTTTACATATACAAGATGAATTTTAAAATTCCTTAAAAATCGACAAACTTTATAGTAAATATGTAAAAGTAAACATAAAGGATAGGAAAGAAAAGAGGCTGTAACGAAATAGACACATTTGGAAATTTAGATGATGCCTAGGAGGTTACGACCTCTTTTTTTCTTGTATATGAGTCATATAGGTTGAAATCAGCTCATTGAGCTTAAAAAAGGGTATAAGAAAAATACTTCTATTGTGGAAAACTTTAAGA
>NZ_JBSPFA010000028.1:0-38235 GCF_053848885.1 Amedibacillus sp. YH-ame10 | reverse complement strand
CATGTTTAATAATACGTGTTCTGTACTCCTTTATATGGAGCTCAGACGAAGAACAGTTAGGGCAAATACAAGGTTTAATTCGAAGTGTAATATAATGATGAATAACTCCATTATCTTTAACAACTTCATAAGAAAGAATCATGTCCTCTGTTAAATTGAAAACATGTGTGATAAAATCATTTAAGGGAATATTCCCAACTCCTTTCGTAATAGATTAATTGGACAAATTAATTCTATCATGAAAGGTTTTTTTAAAAAGTACAACCCTACAAAAGTTTAGAGTTCTTAAATAATAAAAAGATGAACTTGTTACGAATGGGATAACAGGTTCTTTTTATCTGGAATGGATATGACAAAATAAGATAAGTGATTCTAAATAATAAATTATGAATATTGAATCTGGGGGATTACCACATGAAATATGATTTTAAAATAGCAAATGATGCACATATAAAGATTGGGTGTTAACATTAAAAGATAAAAACCAGACAAGTCAATTGCAAGCAGTGGTACAGTTCAATAAGGAATGTTGAAATTGTATTGGTATTTTGAAAAAGATATAGTTGAGAGGAAAACTGAATTGATTTACGTGTCTGGGTTTTATAGTACGTTAAGTCAATCACTGAAAAATGAATTTCCAGATATGAAAGGATTTTCAGTTACTAATTTAAAATATATAAACGCTTTTATATGTTTTATGAATCCAGTGCCTCGAATCCTTAATAGCCTGTTGATGTTTAGGAATAGTATATTCAGTACCAACGGGCACCATGTTTTAATAATAAGAAAATCTAAAGATATATCTATATGCCACACATACTACAAATACAACGTAAAATTAACAATATTTGACATAATAAAAGCCGTTGTTTAAACGACAAATCGAAGTTCTGTGCTTTAGCAAGTGTCAAAAAACTGACTTCCACCTGACGTATTGATAATCAGATTATCGACATCGAATATTCGATTAGGGCTGATAGATTCTCAATAAGGCACTCGGCTGGAGAAACTCAAAAGACAAGAAAATCAGATAGGAAAAAGAAAAATAGTATCAAAACCACCCCACAGGAAAACAAATATTATAAATCTTACTAAGGTTTTGAATCTTTTGCAATACTATGATAGTGAGGTTTTATCCGATATTCTACACTGTTTATTCAATAGACATCTTTTATGTTTCCAGGTTATAATTGAGATATAAATTATCAAGAAATATCTCAAAAGGAGGGGAAGATATGATAAGAATAACAAAAAAAGAATATGGATTTATGATGCTTTTTCTTTCAGCATCCCTATTCGCTATAATCATGCAATTAGCGAAAGTTTCATACTATTCTTACTTAGCCACACAAGTTGCAGATTTTAACAAAACAGAATCCGAATTTGTGAGTCAACCAGCATTAGTCATTGTTATTATTTGTTCTTTGATTTCGATTTATTTAATCTTTTCTAAAACAGAAAATGGAGAGAAAATTCATGAAAAGAAAAATCACTAGTTTTGTATCTGTATTTACAATTGTATTCACTTTTATTTCGGGAACAACATATATAAAAGCAAACGAAAAAGTGGATTGGGAAGTAAAATATGATGAAGAAGGAGTTGTTTATTTACAAAACACTAAAGATGACAGTAAAATTCTTTCAGCTTTTGGATATGATGAAAATGAAAACTTAGTAGAAATTAATTTGGCTGAATATCAAGTCACTCTCAATACTACAGAAAGGGCGGATTCAGTAGATTTCATCGACACTAGTGTTGAAAGTTTAAAACCTAGAGAAATACCTATGTATTATTATATATCAAGATTTGTCAAATCAGGTCAAACAGTAGTCACTGGCTCTAATTATAAGGCATCAGCTGATGTAAGAGGTCCTGGTACTGTTACAGCAAGTACGAGTGTATCTGTAGTGACTCGTTTTCAGTATCAGTAGGAGTTAGTGGTGATGTAAGTAGAGCAATAAAGGGAAGTATTTCAGGAACGTGGAATGTTTCAGCATCTACAGGGGCTAATTCTGGTGTTTCATACTCTGTAGCAAGTGGAACAACAGGTTACATAATGTTTGCTCCATATTTTACGAAAGTTTATGGAACATCTTATTATGATAAATATTCACAAAGTAATCATTTTATCTCTTCTACAAGTGGTGCTAGTTATGGTTTATCACCTAAAAAATTATCAAATGGAATTTTAGATGGTATTTATACTTATCGTACAAAGTAATTATAACTTATTTAAAAATAAAGTTTCTTGGCTAAAATAGTATTTAATTCAATAGATATATTTTGATAATTTATTTGGTCTATCTATAAAAAGATATGTAAATCTAATAATATAGTTTGGTGTATAAACAGAATGAAAGTGTTCAGACAATATTGTAGATTTATAAAATGGATATCATCCAAGAATTTTAAATTTGGGAGGAAATATCCTTTGGCAATTTGAAACAAAATTGGATGAATAGTTATGTGATGTAAAGGTACCCTGGATTGAAAAGCAAGAAAAGCATCCTAAACGACATGGAGTGGTGGATGCTTTTTTTATGGTTCTTTAATATATGGTGCAGGTGAGAGAAAAACCTATACAAAATGTTATAGAATTCTTTTTTTAACAAAGTTTTATTATTCTATATAATAGATAAAATTTCAATGTTATAATTAATTTAATAGAAATAGTGAAGGAGAATGGTTGCATGGATAAAGTTATTAGTTGCTGTGGCGTTGTTTGTTCAGAATGTCAATACTATCCTACAGATTGTGAAGGATGTCCTAAGATTAAAGGACATGCATTTTGGCTTCAATTCACAGATGAAGAAGTATGTGCTATATATGAGTGTTGTGTAAACCAAAAGGATTTATCACATTGTGGAAAGTGTAAAAAGCTTCCTTGTAAAAGATATGATGGCACAGATCCTACAAAGAGTGAAGAAGAGAATACTAATGATTTTATAAAACAATTAGAGCAACTTCGTTCAATGGATCGATAATCTTATATTAAAATAACTAAATAAATTCTGAATCTATAGGAGTGGATAACTGTGATCTGTGAGGTAAATAAAATGAAAGATATTTATAAAAATTTTGCATTTGATTATGATGAGTTTGGAAACATCAGAGATTATCTAGGAAGTGAGCAGGAGTTTTTTAAGAAAGTATTTATCGAGAACAATGTAGAAACTTTACTAGATTGTGCCTGTGGAACGGGGCAGCATTTATATATGTTTTCTGAAATGGGATTACATGTTTTTGGTTCTGACTATTCAGCTTCAATGCTTGAGGTTGCTGCAAAAAACCTTGGTGATCTTGGAAAGAAGATACCCTTACGTCAATGTGATTTTAGATCTTTAGAGCATGTATTTTCCGAAAAGTTTGATGCTATTGTTTGTCTAACTACCTCATTGCCTCACTTGCACAATGAAGAAGACTTGATAAAAGCACTTCAGTCTATGAAGAGTAGATTGAATAAAAATGGAGTGCTCATATTGACACAGGGAACAACACATTATTCATTAACGCTTCCCTCTATAGAAGTGGTTGTGAATAGAGATGATTTCTCTAGGATATTTGTAAAAGAACATAACAACAAATTTCAAACCATACACGTTTTAGATTTATATCATTCAAAAGATCGTTTAGAAAACAATCAATATGATATAGTTTATAAAATTATCCTCGACGATGATTATAAACGCCTACTAAGTAAAGCGGGGTTTGAATATATTCAAATTTATGGTGACTATGATAATAGTCCTTATGATAAAAACAGTAGAAGACTTATTGTTGTAGCAAAGCATAATCAATAACGTTATAAAGTGCAAAGCAAAGTTTTTGTGGGGACTCATTTATTGAATAGACAAAAAATCGGAATATCAAAACAACTAGATAACTTGAGTGGGGAACTGTTATAGAAATTTTTGTTGTATTTGAACAAATTCTAGTATATAAAGCAGTGCGATAAAGAAGTATAGCGCAGTAATACACCAAGAAAGAAGGGATGGCAATGAATTATGAAATTGTTGAGTTACCTGAGAAATTATTAGCAGGAATCACAAAGCACATAGACGTACAAAGTCCTCCAATGTCATTGTGGGGAGAGTATTACTCTAAAGCGATTTTCAACAACAAAGGAATTGTTGATACAAAAGCATAGGGTCTATATTTTGACTTTGCGAATGGATGTACAGCCATGATAGCATGCGAAATAAGTCATAACCAAACATTAGAAGATAACATTGTAGAATTTACAATTCCAGCTGGGGAATATGCAAAATTCAGTTTACATGGTGAAGTACATCACGTTGTACCACTGTTTTGGAAAGAACTTAATAGAATGAAAATAGAACGAAGTTATATATGTGATTTTGAAGTCTTTCCAAATAGTAATACAGAGAATGTGGATATAGAAATATATGTATCTATAAAGTAGAATAAATTATAATTTGAAAAGGAGATGAACTAATGATAATGAATGATAAAGATATTGATACAAATATGTTTGCTCCTTGTGGAATGAATTGTAAGGTTTGTTATAAGCATTGTTATCATAAAAAAACATGTGCTGGTTGCTTAAATAGTGATAAAGGAAAACCAGAGCATTGTCGGAAGTGTAGAATAAAAGATTGTGTTAATTTGAAGCCAATTACATATTGTTATGAATGGATAGATTTTCCTTGTAAACTCATAAAAAATCTTGAGAAAAGTTATAATAAACGCTATCAAACGAGCCTTATGGAAAATAGTAAATCTGTTAAGGAAAAAGGATTAGGGGAATTTATGAAAGAACAAAAAGAAAAGTATACATGCCCAATATGTAAAGGAATCATTTCTATCCATGATAAGGAATGTAGTGAATGCCAAGAACCAATGATAAAGTAGAATATTAAAAATGAAGGAGAATGTTATGTTGGAATTAAGAAAACTCAATGAAAGTGATATCCCATTAATCGAAACATGGTTACACAAAGATCATGTAAAAAAATGGTATGAGATACCTCATATGGGAGTAACACTTGATGACTGGATGATGGAAATTAAAGAACGTGATAATCAGTTTAAATGGTTGCATCACTTCATAGTAATGTATGAAGGTGAGGCAATTGGATTATGTCAGTATTACAATTGCAAAGATAGTGATGAGGATTTTGGTGATTTAGCAGTAGAAGGGTCTTATGGGATTGATTATCTTATAGGTGAAGAATCTTGTGTTGGAAAAGGAGTAGGGAAACAAATGATAATGGCCTTAATAGATAAAATATTTTCTCTTCCTGATGCACTGAGAATCACAGCGGATATTGATGAACGTAACAAGGCTTCTGAAGGAGTTTTAAGGTCTTGTGGCTTCATTCTGTTTGATCCTATACAAAGTCGTTATATCAAAGAAAAATCACTTTAAAAGATCTATGGTAGGGAGGATAGTTATAATAGAAATTGAGCATGATAGAGATGAGAAAAAAGACTTTTGATTTGATCTGGGCACACATGTTTTTGAAATACATTAAAATATGGATATGTATTATTTCTAGATAATAATCCAATAATCTAAAAAAATTTTAATTATGGATTTGCTAATGCTTGGTTTATTAACTGATTGAAAGAGGAAATACATTGTTTGGAATTTAATCAATGATGAAGAGAGGGGAGAACCACTATATTAGTAGCGAAGAAGGAGATGGGTTAAATGAGCGAGAAAATAAAAGAACTATTTAACAGTTATGTAAACGAACACAATTTTTCTGGTGTGGCGCTGATCAAACGAGGTGATAACACCACGTTCGAGTTTACCTCCGGCTATGCGCATAAAGGGTATCAAATTCCAAACCATATTCATACCCGTTTTGACACGGCTTCGGTTACCAAGCTTTTTACCGCATCTGGTATTGTTTTATTAGAGAGTGAAGGAAAACTACGCTTCACAGATAAAATTCATGACCTTGTTGACCTGTCCAATACGGAAATCTCTACGGATGTGGAAATTCGCCATCTACTGACACACACCTCTGGGATTGCTGATGATGCAGATGAAGAATCTGGTGAGGATTATTCAGCACTCTTCGTGGATTCTCCAAACTACGCTTTTCGGGAGAATAAGGATTTTTTGAAAAACTTCGCTTACAAAAAGTCCAACTTCAAGGCCGGAACTGCTGTGCGTTATAATAACTGTGCCTTTGTTCTATTGGGATTGGTAATTGAAAAAATTTCAGGCAAAGGATACCGTGAGTTTATCACAGAGCGCATTTTCAAACCCTTTGGTATGCAAAGTACACTTTTTCACTCAATGGACCATATTGGTGAGAATATCGCAGAGGGCTACTACTTTAATCAAACAGAACAAATCTGGAAGAAAAATATCTACTCCTATCCGCCAATTGGAACAGGAGACAGTGGAGCTTATACCACGGTGTATGACTTGGATAGATTCATTCGTACCTTAAGAAAAAGCCCTATCTACGAAAAGATGCTCACACCGCAGACAGAGCAGAAACGTCTGCAAGGCGATGTGATTATCAAATACGGTTATGGATTTGAGTTTATAGAGCGAAATAGGGTAATAACGAGTATTTATAAAGAAGGTTGCAACGCAGGTGTATGCAATATTACTTCGTATTATCCAACATTGGATACAACCTTTACCATTTTAGGTAACCAGGACTGCAATGTCTGGAAATTACATGACCTAGTGCAGGAATTGTTATTGAAGCAGAAATAAACATGGAGTCAAAAGATTACTACATTGGTCCACTAAGCGATACATGGTGCAAAATGCAGTGTACACCTAGAGGTGGTTGTGAATGAGCCTACAATTACGCTGCTCATTGTGATGATTAATCTAGCTAAATTTACATAAGTGGAGAAAAACGCAATCAACTTTAAATGTTGATTGCGTTTCATTAGGTAGTATGTTTTATTGCTCTAAAAATTCCACATCCAAGTCCCCATAACTTAACGTAACGTTAAGTTTTTTTGTTTTGTCTTTATTGCGTTCATTCGCAAGGTTATTTTCCCCATGCTCAACATTGGTTGTTATATGGTAATCATTTTCCTTGCCAAGGATGCTACTTGTAATATTTCCATGCTCTACATCTAGTGTTATATCATCACTCATCCATTTATTTAAAACAACATCGCCATAGGATATTTCAAATGTGCTTTTTTTACTTTGTGCATTTGTTAGAGTTACATTGTCATGCTCATTGTAAATATGTAGTTCATTTTCGATTTTCATAGTATCGATATCAATGGCACAATATGACGTTGTACTTTTGAAGTTGCTTGCTTGAATATCATCAAGTTCAAGAGTACCGTGTTCATTCTCTAAAGTAATATCTTGCTGACTTATGATGTGCTCTGCTGTAATAGCGCCATAGGCATTTGTAAGAGAGATTTTTGTTGCTTCTATATTCTCAATTTCAATATCCTCGTGCTCGTTCTCAATGGAGGTTTCTTTTACACTTTTGATATCACTTACTTGTATTGCGCCATAAGCATTGGTAATGGATAGTTCAGAGACTGCCATATTACTTACTATCATATCACCGTGATCATTTTCAATTGATAGCTCATCGATTCCAGTGATATCACTTACTTTCAGTGTTCCATAAGAAGTTGACACAGAGAGGTCACCTACATAATCACTAGGAACCTGAAGTTTGATATTTAACATATTGTTATCTTGAAACTCCATCCAACCAAAATGTAGAATTTTTGTTTTTCCTTTTTGATACATAGATAGTGTATTACTTGTCACCTCAACTTTTATTGGGTTCTCTTCTTTTTCTTCATATTGTAGTTGAAATTGGTCACCTTCAATTCGCTCAATTGTCACATTGGCATGATGTACATCCACATGAATGGTATCGATATTTTGTTTCTCAACAGTCTTTTCTTTACTTATAATTTTTCCTGTTGGTTCTGGGTTTAATTTATAAATATCAAAATCTACAAGGCTAAAACCAATACCACATATAATACAACCTGTAATTAGTAGCCCAATACAAATAGTAAGTATTCGCTTATTTAAAACGGAATTAAATTTTTTCATATTATGCTACCACCTTTCTCCATGTTTTTTTGCCTGCTTCGATGCCTTTGCAATATAGCAGCTTTGCTAGTTGAATACTTTGTATGAATAACCAATATAGTAAAGGTGTGATACCAATTGATACTAACATAGTACCAAATAAAACAATACCAGACGCAAAGTTGGATAACATGATTCCTGTGATATTAAAGCATCCTGCTAAGAAGAAAACAAATGGTATCAAGAGTGCACAACCTAGCAATAAGACTAGAGTAATATACATTAAATAAAGCGTTATGATCATCGCGATTCCTGTTAACCAAAATGGAGAAAAAAAGAATAATAAAATATAGCGTGCATAGGGTGTATGTGATTTGCTCACTTCATTGGGTTGTACAAGAGTCTGGTGTTCCGCATGTATTTGCTTTAGGATGTCTTCCATAGCACCCAGTGATGTGACTGCTTCCTCTTCACTTATACCATCTTCCATGGCATCTTCAATTGTTTCATTGTAATAATTTAATAATCGTTCTTTCTCTAATTGTGGAATACCAATCATTTGTTTTTCTAATTCTGTTAAAAATATTGCTTTACGCATCTTCATTTCCTCCTTTTATAAAATCATAAACATCCATTACTTGTTGCCAATCATTTAAAAAATCATCAATGGCCGCAAGTCCCTCGTTTGTGATTTTATAGTATTTACGCAATCGTCCATTATGTTCCACTGAGTAGATATCTAAACATTCATTACTCTCTAAGCGTCGTAGTATTGGATATAGTGTTGATTCTGAAATTTCAATATAAGGAGAGATGTCTTTTACGATTTTATAACCATAAGAATCTTCTTTCTTTAAAACTGTTAATACACATATTTCTAATAATCCTTTTTTTAATTGTATGTCCATTTCTATACCTCCTTATGCACTATATTATACATTGCATAGTATATGCTGTCAATAAATTGTAAAATATTTATTTCTAACGTTTTTTGTAATATAAGAATGAGTTTTAAGAAGGAGACTGTTATAATATACTTATGAAAAGAGTGAGCACATGAGAAATTTAATTATTGGTACTTTAGCACATGTAGATGCAGGTAAAACAACATTATCTGAAAGCATGTTATATAAGAGTGGGACGATACGCAAAATAGGAAGAGTCGATCATAAAGATACTTTTTTAGATTATGATGAACAAGAGCGAAATCGTGGTATCACCATTTATTCGAAACAGGCCATGCTACAATGGGAAAATACAAGGATTACCTTATTGGATACACCTGGGCATGTTGATTTTTCTACAGAAATGGAACGAACTTTACAAGTTATTGATTATGCTATTATGGTCATTAGTGCTCTAGATGGAGTACAAGTGCATAGTGAAACGATATGGAATTTGCTACAACATTACAAAATTCCAACGTTTATTTTTATAAACAAGATGGATATTGCACATGTTGATAACACGCATATGATGAGGGAATTAGAACAGAAATTTCATGCATCCTGTATAGATTTTACATCACAGGATGAGGATTGGATGGAGCGTATTTCACTTTGTGATGATCTACTTTTGAATGAATACATAGAGAATACTACAATAGCACAAGATTCCATTCGTAAACATATTGCAAAGCGACATATATTCCCCTGCTTTTTTGGTTCTGCATTAAAAATGGATGGTGTGGAAGCATTGTTAGATGCGCTGCACTGCTTTACCGATACGAAAGTATATCCAGAAGAATTTGGTGCGAAAGTATATAAAATCACACGAGATGAACAAGGCAATAAGCTGACCCATATGAAAATTACTGGTGGTACCTTACAAGCAAAAGAAAAAGTGAACGATTTAGAGAAAGTGGATCAGATTCGCTTGTACTCAGGAAGTAAATATCAAGTGGTAAATGAAGTTGTCGCAGGGCAAGTGTGTGCGGTTAAGGGGTTGAAGCATGTTGTTGTCGGAGAAGGTTTTGGAATACAGAGTGATGCATCACCAGCTGTATTGACATCTTATTTAAACTATAAAGTTCTTCTACCAAAAGGTTGTGATATTTCCAATATGTATAAGCAGTTCTTGTTATTGGCAGAAGAAGATCCTCAATTATGTGTACATTTTCAAGAAGCTCATCAAGAAATCACAATACAGTTTATGGGTGAGATTCAAATTGAAGTATTGAAACAACGGATAAAGGAAAGAGTGAACATAGATGTTTCCTTTGATCAAGGTAGCGTTGTTTATAAAGAAACTATCACAAAAGCTATCGAAGGTGTTGGTCATTTTGAACCACTTCGCCATTATGCGGAGGTACATGTATTGTTAGAGCCTCTTCCACGAAATAGCGGAATGGTATTTGAAACAACATGTTCTCAAGACGTATTACCTAGACAGTGGCAACGTTTAGTACTTTCACACCTTCAAGAAAAAGAACATATTGGAGTTCTTACAGGTTCGATTATTACAGATATAAAAATAACATTGATTGGTGGTAAAGCGCACTTAAAGCATACAGAGGGTGGTGATTTTCGACAAGCAACTTACCGTGCTATACGGCAAGGCTTGAAATCAACAACAAGTATATTACTTGAACCATATTATTCCTTTCGCTTAGAAATACCTCGTCAATATTTGAGTAAGGCAATGCACGATATACAAATGCGCTATGCTTCCTATGAAATTGTAAAAGAAGATGAACAAAGTGTAACACTACAAGGAAGTGCACCAGTATCCGCTATGCAAAACTATCAAATGGAGTTGCATGCATATACCAAAGGAAAAGGAAAACTTGTATGTCGTTTACAGGGGTATGAAGAATGTAGTCATGCACAGGATATCATAGAAGAAATTGCCTATGATAGTGAACGAGATATAGAGCATCCAACTGGTTCTATATTTTGTGCACATGGGGCAGGATTTTATGTACCATGGAATGAAGTCTATGACCATATGCATGTAAAGGCATGTTGGACACCACTTAGCATACAATCCCAAGTAGTAAAACAACGCAACTATCATGTCAATGATGCGGAGGTGGAACGCGTCATGCGTATGACCTATGGGGAAGTAAAACCAAGAGTAAAAGAAAAGCGGGTAGCACTTGATGAGCGGACAATACAAGTAAAAGAAACAAAGCCACAATGTTTTATTGTAGATGGTTACAATATCATACATGATTGGGAAAATTTAAAAGAGATGGCACGTGAAAATCTAGATGCTGCTCGAAATCAATTAACACATTATATGAGTAGTTTTCAAGGGTATAAGAAATGTATATTGATCCTTGTGTTCGATGCGTATAACGTACCAGAGCGCATGCAGAAAGAATATTATAATGGAAGTATTTATATCGTTTATACGAAGACTGCTCAAACGGCAGATAACTATATAGAAAAAACAACACATGAACTTGCAGAGAAGTACAATATTACTGTTGCAACTTCCGATGCATTAGAACAACTTATTGTAAGTGCACAAGGTGCTCGTCGTATGTCCGCTAGGGAATTACAAAATGAATTGAATTTTATCGCGAAAATAAATCGAGCGGAATTTGAAAGTCGACAATCCAAGGTTGGAAATCGTATGCTGGAAGATTTACGAAAGATGAATGAATAAACGAAGCGTTTATTGCATTTGAAAACCAAAATAAACTAGTGTACTATGCAGAACTAGAAGGTTATTATGGTATCACTATTAACTAAATATGAGTCCATATCAAAATTCAATAGAAGTGAGACTCTTGTGGTTTTACTATTATATAGAAGACAGTATAATTATCTAATTGGTCATTTGAATAATTTTTGATATAATTGAGAAATTAATTTTTATATATCGTTAAATTGTTGTATGATAAAGGATATCAACGATACAGATATAGAAGAAAATTATATTGAGTATGGTATAAAAATGATATAATAAAAGGAAAATAATATGAGGTGGTTTATATGTCAAATGAATTACAATCTTTATCATTATTGTTTCAAAATAAATTGTTTAGAATACCTGATTATCAGCGTGGATATGCGTGGCAGCAACCACAATTGGTTGATTTTTGGGATGACTTGACCAATCTTCAGGAAGGAAGATTTCATTATACAGGATTGCTATCATTGAAAATGCTTAATAAATCAGAAGTGGAAAGCTGGGGTACTGATATTTGGATAGTAGATAAAGGATTTAAACCTTGTTACATTGTTGATGGTCAACAAAGATTAACAACTTTCGTAATTCTTCTAAATGAAATCGTGGAGTTTACTCGTGGGCTAAAGGATAATAAAGGAAAAACTGACGATGAAATAGTACTTGGTTACGACACATTGAAAGAAATCGTAGCAAAGTATATATGTCAACATCGGCCTCCTCATAACCAAATTTCTACTTATTTGTTTGGTTATGAGATAGATAATCCCAGTGCAGGCTACCTTAGATACCGTATTTTCAATGAACCATACGCTGGTGCTATAAATGAAACATATTATACGAAAAATTTGAAATTAGCAAAGGCGTTTTTTAATAAAAATCTACTGGCTTTATATGAAGTAGAGGGTGAAGAGGGTCTTAACAATCTATATTTGAAGTTGACTTTACAACTAATGTTTAATATCCATGAAATTTCAGATGACTACGATGTGTTTGTCGCGTTTGAAACTATGAACAATCGAGGAAAAAAATTAACCAATCTTGAACTATTAAAGAATAGACTGATATATTTAACAACATTATATTCAGATTCAGTGTATGACGAACTTGATAAGAGTGATCTTAGAGGTCGGATAAATGATGCCTGGAAAGAAGTCTATTACCAATTAGGTCGAAATGAAAAAATATCATTATCGGATGATGAATTTTTGAGAGCACACTGGATATGTTATTTTGGTTACTCACGTAGAAAAGGTGATGATTATATTCATTTCCTATTGAATAAGTTTTCTGCAAAGAATATCTTTACAAAAAATACAGTTGTTATTGAAAAAACATTAGAAGAGAATACTTACGATAATGATTTTGATAATGATGATCTTGAACAAGGAACAACCGAATCAGAAGCCTATGATGAATCAAATTTAAAATTTGAAGAGATTTTAGCTTACGTCAAGAGCTTAAAAGACGTCGCAAAATTTTGGTATGATACTTTCTTTCCAGTGGAAAGTGAAGTCCTTACTAAGGAAGAAAAGTTATGGGTAGATAGATTAAACCGTATCGGAATCGGATATTTTAGACCATTGGTAATGGTAATTATAAGTCGTAGAGATTTCACAGAAAAGCAAAGAATTGATATTTTTAAAGCGATTGAGAGATTTGTCTTCATATGTTTTAGACTTGGTTCTTTCAACGCGACATTTAGAAGTAGTGAGTATTATCGCGCGACCAGAAGTATTTACCTTAACCATATGGATATAGATGATTTGATTGATGATATAATCGACATTACAAATGTAAATATTGAGTACGCTTTACCAAACTATGTAACAAAGATAGAAAAGCACTTTGATAATATGGGAGGGTTTTATTATTGGAATTCTATCAAATATTTTCTTTATGAATATGAATTACATCTTGCACAAAAATATAACCTTGATAAGTTAAGTTGGGAGATGTTTACAAAAACGGAAAAAGATAAAATATCCATTGAGCATATTTTGCCACAGACACCTAATAAATACTATTGGCGCAATCAGTTCAGACAATTTAATACAAATGAAATAGCACTTCTTTCTTGTGCATTAGGTAATTTGCTACCCTTGTCTCAAAGTATAAATTCTGCATTACAGAACGATAGTTTTGAGGATAAAAAAACATCTAAATCTTATGGAAGACGCGGATACCAAAATGGATCACATTCAGAAATTGAGGTTTCAAAAGAAATCGATTGGTCTGCGGATAGAATATACAAGAGAAGTAAATCACTTTTGAGATTTATGGAGGAGCGCTGGCAGTTTAGTTATACAGGAGAACAGATAGATAAGCTTATTTATGTTGCGTTTGCTGTTGATCAAAGAAAGATACCAGAACCAATTCAAGTATCAGAATCCTTGGATAAAGAAACGGAGGAACTGGAATCAAATGATAGTCAATTTATTATAAATCAAGAACTAGGCAATCACCAGTTAATGTATTGGACTAATTTTGTAGACTTCTGTAAGCAAAAAAATCGTGAAGAGGATATTGCATCTAGAAAACCTTATGCTCAGAATTGGTATGATATTCCTGTTATCAATGCTGACTTTCATTTTTCATTTACGTTAACAAAAGGGAAGTATTTATCATTGCTTATCTACGCTTATAACGATGAGGCATTTAGACGTCTTGAGAGTAAAAAAGAAGAGATAGAGGCATCGTTTGGAGATAAATTTGATTGGTATTCAAGTAGACATAAAAGCACTGCTAAACGAATTATTTATAGAAAAGAGTGCGAGATTTTTAATCCATCTAAACAAGCAGAACTGTTTACTTGGATGATTGATAAATATGATAAATTGTGCAATGCACTTATAGCCGTTGATGAACTTGAAGAAGAAACTTCCAGTGATGACAAGCTGATGGTATAGAAAAACAAATTAAATCCTTGTTTTAGAGTGTGTGCGATAAATATAAGTAGCTATGGAGGTCAAATGTAATGGGTAAATATAATGAGTTAACGAAATATTTAAACTATATTGATGATGACAATTTTGGCGAGTGGGTTATAGATAATAAAAATGAAGGTACTATAGATAATCCTATCCAAATGCCTTTTGTAAGTTATTCCAAAATGATAATAGACTTTGAAAAGGATATTTATAAATTTGTGGAAGCAAATCCAAATTTGGAACTAAAACAATATAGCGATATCTTAGAAAGTCATGGCATCAAGTGGTCTAGCGAGTCAATGGAAGAAGCTGATTTAACAAATGTTGATGAACGTTGTGTGCTAGCTCTATTATTAGCTATCGTACGAGCAAATCGAATGTGTGAAGGCACATTATTGAGCTTTTTTAAGAATGGAAGTATAAAAAGGTGGCTTTCGTATTTAGGAGAGATCGATGAAAATCAATGTTAATAAATCTTATAAGATTGAATAGCTGGCAAATATTGATGTAAGTGGAATTGCTTTGATATGTATGTGCAATTGTATATTTGAATTTTCAGTTTTATTTCTGTTTATGAATAATCTTATAATAGTGCTATTGTTTTCAAAGTAGATAGCATGCCTTCTTACATTCATAATGTCATACCATTACTATTACTTAACTTATGAAATACAATCGATTTCTAGTATTCTTATAACCTAGAATTCTTTTGGAACTCTTTATAAAACTACATGGTTGTTTATTTTTATTGCTCTTCAATACTATTTCATTTTACATAGGGTAAGTACAAATAAAAGCACTAGTTCGTAATGGACTAGTGCTTAATTATATAAAGCGAGGGAGGGTGACATTTTGCTTATTTCCTACAATGGTGGGAGAAACTTCCTGTTTTATTTTCATCGTTTTAGTTACTGCTATTTTATACTCATTTGAACGGATACTAAAAACCAGCCATCCTTTACGTCCCATCGTAAAAATCCATCATATTTTTCAGCCACTACCATAACGGAAGATAGACCGATACCTTTTTTTTCATTCCCTCTTTTACGACTTAAAATTTCACCATTGTTAAGATGTAATTTACCATCAAAAGTGTTGTCGATTGTTAACATTAAATTGCCGGCATGTGAAGAAATACGAAGCTTTAGTTTTCGTTTTTCTTCAGATAGAGTTCTACAACCTTCGATAGCATTTTCTAAGAGATTACCTAACAATACGCATAAATCAGTATCATCTATTCCGTTGTTGTTATCAAGGACGCATTGTACATCTATATGAGGGATATCTTCTGATCGAGCAAGTGAAATATAGTGGCAGATAATAATGTTCGCAGTATAGTTTTCACACAACATCATATCTTTATCTGTTGGTACAGATTTACGATATTGTTCTACAAAGAGAGCTAATTTATCATACTCTTTGTATGTCACCATCGCCGAAATAACCGCGAGTTGATGACGTAAATCATGTCGTGCAGCTCGTGTTTCTTCTATATTGCGATGAAGTGCAGCATACTGCTCTCCTTGTATAGCTAGAAGTCGTTCAGATTGCTTGCTTTTTTCTTCTAACTTTACTGCTAGTTCCATTTGTTTAATGACCTTCGCAAGAAGCGCTACCACCAATATGGACCCAATGATAATAGAAAAACGGATAGATAAAATGATAAGTGAAATCTTATGGTCAAAAGCTTCCATTGTGGTGATAATTGAAATTATAGCGAAAGTAAGGGGAATGCATGTTAAGTTTCTCCATATAGAAATGACTTCAATTTGCATAATTGGTCGTATGCTTCTTTTAAACACAAGAAATAATACAGGGTAAATGAGCAAGGTGATTGTTCCTCGTACAAAAACATCTGTACGATAGGGCGCTGTAGCAAATGCATCCGCAAACCAAGTACGATTTATGATATAGGAAAGATCAATTACAGACATAACTATTCCAACCATAAAGAAATCCATAAACAGTATTTTACTTTTACTATCCTTGATAAATGCTAAGGAAAGCAATACATAAGGAATCATAAATAATTTACGATGCCAGGCTAATACAGCTTCTCCAAATGGATAGTGAAAGGATAGAAATAAATATGAACATCCTTGTACCAACATAATGGCAGTAGCATAAAGCATAAGTCGAGAAAAAGGTATTTTCAGTCTATCCATTACAGGCGCATGGCGTAAAGGAAAAAAAGGATATACACTTAAAATTCCAAATAAGAAAGACCAAATGAAGGATTCATTATGTATCATTTACTAATTCCCCCTCATCTTTAGAAAGAAGTAGTCAGACATTGCTTTTTTTATGGAAGGTTTATTTTTTATGGTTAGTTGAGCTTTGGCACCATCCTTCATCAAAATATAATCATCTTCAATTCGTGCTACGTAATTCATATTAACAATACATCCACGATGACATCGTAGGAAACAGCCCTCTGTTTTTAGCTCTTCATCAAAGTTAGCTATAGATTTTGTGGTTGTGATTGTTTTTCCTTTAACATGAAGTATACAGCCACGTGTCGCAACTTCTATAAATTCCAAATCTTTTAAGAATACTCTATATTCCAAACGATCACTAAGAAATGAAATTGATTTGAAGTGTTCAGTATAACTGCTAATTGCTCGTTTGAACGTTTGATGGAAGTCTTCATTTGTATAGGGCTTCACTAAGTACCCATCTGCCATAATCTTATAGCTTTCTACCGCGTGATTTTCTGAAGTAGTAGTGAAAATGACGGCACCAGAAAACCCTTCAGCTTTCAAAAGCTTAACAGCATCCATTCCAGTCATTCCATCCATGTAAATATCCATAAATAGAATATCGGGATGCAGGGTCTCTTTTTTTACCATTGTAAGTAGTGATTCAGCATTTTCAAATTCTTCTACTACATAATCTAATAACTCCGCGCAGGAATAACTGTCAATATATGTAAGTAGAGTATCGCGCTCTATTTTCGAATCATCACAAATTGCTATATACATACGTATCCTCCGCTTCATAGATAAGAATATCTAATTCAAATTATACATGTAAAATAGTCACAACTCAACGTTTAAAGACCCAAATATAATATTTACTTTTGAAGATAAAACACCAGTTATTTTTCATGTCGTTTAAAGTCTTTTCAAACGCCTTCGCGTTTTTTTTACTATGTCGATTGCTATAATTATACTGCTTAAATTGTAAGTAATATACTGTTTGGGAGCAGTAAGTTCAGAAAGGAGAATATTGTTATGTTAGCAATTCTCTCAAATAGCATTGAGAATGCAGCTAGACTCTCCGAGAATCTTCAATACTATTGGAACTCACATGGTGTGTACGCTAGTGTGTCCCTCTTTGAAGATGATGAGGAATTTATAAATGCATTTCGTTTGCATCAGTATAAATCTGTGATATTGAAAACTACAAAAAATACACTTGAGTTAATTGTCAAAATACGTGATATTAAGTCAGATTGCAAGATTGGCATACTTATTGATACTTGCGATTGTGCAAAGGAAACTGAGATTGCTTGTACTTATCGGAACTATGGTGTTGAAATGGTACTTACGCGATTGGATTTGGAAAGGCCATTGGAGCTGATTTCGAAACAGCTAAGTATCGTCTGAAACAAATCTATATCGAAATAACATGTGATTTCACAACACGCATGGATTCTATAGAACTCGTTGATTTACATGGTACTAGAGTTAATCATAAGTAACATACCTTTATAAAACGATGTTATAGGATGTAAACGAAGATTATTCTGTTATTTCATGGATAGACAAAAAGAAGATTCTGCATAGAAACAGTCAGTATAACTGCAGAAAGAGAGGTAGTAGAATAAGAAATGAATCGTACAAAATATCAAACAGCGCTTATTTTAGAGGGTGGTGGGATGCGTTGTCTTTACACTTCGGGGGTTTTGGATTGTTTTTTAGATCATGGAATTGAAATTAAAAACTGTTATGGTGTTTCCGCTGGTGCTATTTGTGGTATGAACTATATTGCGAAACAAAAGGGGCGTACCTATCGTACGGTAGTGAACTACATACATGATAAAAACTATTGTAGTATTAGGAGTTTGCTTACCACTGGAAATCTTTTTGGAGTTGATATGCTTTATAATCAAATTCCGAATTTCCTTGATCCATTTGATTATGATACTTTCGCAAAGAGTGATAGTCGATTGACAATGGTATGTAGTGATGTAAAATCTGGGAAGCCTAAATACCATAAGGTAAAAGATATGCGAAAAGAGATAACGTATTTGCAAGCATCCTGTTCTTTACCGATGGTTTCACGTATGGTAAAGATTGATGAAAACAAATATCTTGATGGTGGCATCACTGATAGTCTTCCATTAGCTAAAGCGATAGATGATGGTAATGAAAAAAGTATTGTTATTCTAACGCAATATCGAAAATATCAAAAAAAAGCAGAAGGAATTTTTACGAGGATTATTGGTAGAGTGATGTATTTTCGATACCCTTTATTATTAAAGGCGGGAATGGAGCGTCATAAGGTTTATAATAAACAACTTGAATTTGTATCATGGCAGGAATCACAAGGGAAGGTACTAGTGCTTGCCCCAGATGAACCAGTCACCATTGGAAGAACTGAAAAGAATAAAGATAAACTTTCTGATCTGTACCTACAGGGCTACGATGATGCATCAAAGAGACTGGAAGAAGTTATTAAATTCTTACAGAATGAATAGATTAATACATGTTGTAGAAATTACAATAAACGAATATATAAATAAGGAGAATAGCGTGAAAAAGAATAAATTAAAAAAAATATTATCGATTGCACTAGCACTTGCTTTGACTATGGGGATATTACCAACAAAGGTTTTAGCAAGTGAAACCAATATACCAACTAGAACAACAATGTTGGATGTATCAAAGATAACAGAAACTACGGATATGTTAGAAAGTGAAGGGTGGAAATGGATTCCTACAGATAGTGGTGGAACGTTAATGCTTAAAAATAGTTATATACAAGGAGAGGACGATGCATTACGTCTACCCTATGGAGATATATCCATCATATTAGAGGGCGAAAATACAATTGAAACAAGAAGATCTACATTTGGTTCTACAATTAGGTCAGACGGTCCTGATGCAAACGTTGAATCCAACATAACGATTGTTGCTAAAACAGATGATGCAAAACTTAATATACTTCGAAAAGATGCCTCACCTACTAAAGAAATTCCTTATGGAATTGGAGGGAATAATATTACCATTAAATCGGGTGATATCTATACAAATATGGGCTTTTGCATAATTGTTAGCCGTTTTGCGCTTCAAGGAGGATCACTTAAAATAGATACGCCCAATGTTACAGATTCTGATGGAATATATACTATTAAAGGGAATGTAGATATTACAGGTGGTAATCTCGATATTGATACTGGGAGAGTTGGCATATGGATGCCTGGTGATACAGGTGAGGGCGAAAGAAAGGTCAATATCACTGGAGGAGACGTCAAAATCAGAAGTGGTTTTGGAGCGATTTATGCAAAAAACATTATTATTAATACGAATGGTAATCTAGATTTGCAGGGTGATAAATTTGCGTTGAAGGCTTTTCAAAAGAACGAAACAGGTGCTGTTTTGGAGATACTTTCAGCAGGAAGTATAATTCTAGATGGTACTGACCATTATTTACCTAAAGTTACAGATGAGAATACAACTGTTACTATTAGTGAAGCAAACTATTCCCAAGTTGAAACGGCGATTACAAAAGCGAATGCATTGAATCCTGATGATTATGCGTCTGACTTAACTAATGTAAAAGCTGCTGTAGATGCAGTCGTTAAAGGAAAAAAGGTTTTGGAACAAAACCTTGTAAATAGTTATGCTTTATCGATTGAAAATGCAATTAAGGCATTGGAGCCTAAAAAGGCCATTTATGATAAAGTAGATGCAGCGATTGCTAAAATCCCTTCTGACTTAAGTATTTATACAAAAGATAGTGTTAATGCACTGAATGATGCAAAAAATGCAGTTATTCGTGGCAAGGATAAAAGTGAACAAGGAATTGTTGATGGATATGCTAAGGAAATTGAAAATGCATTGGCAAATCTTAAAAAGAAGACAGAAATATCAATCACAAACTCTGAGACGGGCGTAAAAATAGAATATGATGACGGTACACCGATTGAGATTGATTTTACGCTGGCTGTTGTTTCAAAATCACAAGCAGAAATGAACACATTCAAGAATGATATTGATAAAGCCGCTCCAGGATTTGTTTTAGATGGACTGTATGATATTTCTATGATGAAAGATGGATTGAAAATTCAACCAAACGGTAAGTTAAAGATAAGTATCCCATTAACAGATACGATGAAAGCTATGACAAATTTAAAGGTTGTTTATATTAGTGATAGTGGAAATGTAACTGTTATTCCAAGTGAAGTGAAGGATGGTCATATAATTTTTGTAACTGATCACTTAAGTTATTATGGCGTGATTGGAAAAACAAAAGATACTGTTAGTGATGATAAGAATAGCACGAATAAATCACCTGAAACTAGCGATAGTTCATCAATAGAGTTGCTTGTAATGATGACATTTGTTTCAGGTATAGGTCTTGTTATCCTTAGGAAAAAAAGTAGAAAGTATGAATCTTAGTACAGAAATAACTTCGTAAAGATTCTGAATTATGAAATGATGACACCTGTCAAGTTTAATATCGGATGGGTGTCTTTTTTTGTTAGAATTTTAACTTATGACTAGAACTCAATTGGAGATAAGCTTTTTATTCTTGAGATGAAAAAAACTATTGGATGCTTCAATGGAATGTATGTGTTTTTCTTCAATATATTATGATTGATTATCAAAGCTTACAAGAGTATGATTAAAACATGACCACTCATGTCAAGTTCAATACATGAAGTAAGGGAGCGTGTTTTTATGAAGGATAATAGATATTTTCAAATGGTGTATCTTTTGTTAGAAAAAGGGAATATGACTGCCCCAGAACTAGCAAGGCATTTTGAAGTGTCAGTGAGAACGATATATAGAGATATCGATATTCTAAGTTCTGCTGGTATACCTATATATGCTACACAGGGAAAAGGAGGAGGAATTTTTATTCAAGATAAATTTGTATTAAATAAATCTATTCTTAGTGAAGGAGAACAAAAACAAATCATTATGGCATTACAGGGAATTAGAATGGTGGAAGATGATAATACAAGTGCATTACTATCAAAGTTAAGTAGTGTGTTTCAAAAACAAGATACAAACTGGTTTGAATTTGATTTTTCAAGTTGGACAAAAACTGGTGCGAGAAAAGAAGTCTTTCATACACTACAAAGTGCAATTTTTAAGAGTAAGAAAGTATCCTTTCAATATTACAATGGAAAAGGAGAAGCTGTTGAGCGTTTAGTGGAACCATTGAAGTTGGTATTTAAGTCCTATGATTGGTACTTATATGGATTCTGTTGTATGAGAGATGATTATCGTTTTTTTAAGCTAACACGCATTAAGAATTTGGTTATGAAAGATGATGGTTATGTACGAGCGGTGCCAGAGGGGATTTTTTCAAGATCCGAAAAGTTTGAAATGGACATGGTCAAAGTAACGCTTTTATTTGATAAAAGCATGTCCGTTCAAGTATATGAGAAATTCGATGAAGAGGTAATAGTAAGAGAAGATGGGAATTTAATAGTAGAGACACTGATGCCCAATAATGAACTATTATTTCGCTATGTTCTTTCATGTGGTGAGAAAGTAGAAGTTATTTCTCCTCAAAGTATACGCGATATCATATCAGAAAGAGTAAGAAAAATAGCAGATAAATATAAAACATGACACGGCTTTGCAAGTTATAAATGGTATGATGGAGTTAACATATGAAGAACAAAGTTATCAAATATGTTAACGAATGGTAGTCACACGTAGATGTGATGTTATCCATTTATAAGGAGAGGTCAATATGACAGAAAAAGCATTAGTAGTAATAGATATTCAAAATGATATGACAAAGAATTACAAAGAAATCTTAGGCAATATCAACCAGTCTATAGATTGGGCAGTTAAAAACGAAATTCCAGTAGTTTATATAAGACATTATAATTTATCAGATGGCACAAGAACGTTCAAACCCAATACTGTTGGATCTGAGTTAGCTACAGGTTTGAACATTGTATCAAATCATGTTTTTGAAAAATCAAAGAGTAATGCATTAACGAGTGAGGAGTTTGTAGACTTTATAAATAAAAATGGTATTAGTGAATTCTTTATAACAGGTGCAGATGCTTTTATATGTGTGAAATCAACTACCTTTAATATGCGAAAGGCAGGCTATGAAGTAAATGTCTTATCGGATTGTATTACAAGTTACGATAAACGTAAAATCGATGAGATGTTGAAGTATTATGAAAGCAAAGGTTGTAAGATTATGAAGTTAAGTGAACTGATTGAAGCTTAGTAAAATAAGGGTTTAAGAATAAATATACTGGAATCTTTATGCGTATACGGTATAATTCTTATATGGTAACTATATGAGGAGTTGATTTTGTCCGGCGCACTTGATGCTACATATTCAGTAGTATAAGTGAAACGTAGAAAACTTAAATAATCAAAATTTGTATTTGATTTTACCTATCAAAGATAGGTCTTATTGTAATGCAACAGATTATTTATGAAAACCACGTTATTCTAGATTCTTCTAATGAAGTGTGAATTTTGAAGTGCACCCCATAAATTGGACAACTAATTAATGGAGGTGCATTTTATTATGTCAAAGCTCACAAGAGAGGAAAAAACTGTAATATAAATAATTGAGCGATTAATTAACGGGAATATAAAGCAAGTCAAGAATCTAAAAAGATTATTGACTTTTCGTATGCATTTCATTCACAAATACGTATTTACCTATTCCTTCTTAACTTGATAACATTTTAGGTTAGGGTATCTTTAAAAAATATAAAAGATAGCAATAATAATGAAAAGCAACTAAAATATATCTATATAATTACTTGGTGAAAGGAGGATGTTGCAATGAAGAATAACATTATTAATGTTGTTACTGTACTAGATTATATAGAAGATAATTTAGCAGAAAAGCTTGATTTAGAGACTATTGCAAATGCTGTTCACTATTCGAAATATCACCTACACCGAGTATTTATGGATACTATTCATATGAGTATTCGTGATTATGTAGTAAGAAGGAAACTAACGGAATCGGCAAAGCTTCTTGTGTTCTCCAACAAATCGATCATGGAGATTGCTTTGATTGCTGGATATGAAAGCCAACAAGCATTTACAACTAGCTTTAAATTTATGTATAAGAAAACGCCTAATGAATATAGGAAAGCAGAAGAATTTTATCCATTGCAACTGCGATATAATTTGAATAATCAGCCAACTAAAGTAACTACAGAAATTGATTGGAGAACAGATATTCAATATGCATTAGAGAGTGATATTGACGCATGGATGAATCTTGTTTACCAAGTGATAGATGGTTTTCCAAATCTAAAGGAAGAAGAATATTTAGAAAAGTTAAAACAGTGCATTCATAGTCAACAAGCATTCGTGATATTTGATGGAAGCATGATGATTGGTGCTATGGCATTCTGTAAAGAAACTGGTAGTGTAGAATTTCTCGGGGTACATCCACAATATAGAAAACATGATATAGCTAGATCATTTCTATTGCGTTTATACCATGAACTTTTAAATGAAGTACCTATTTCTGTCACAACTTTCAGAGAGGGAGATAAAGCAGATACTGGATATCGAGATGCTTTTAAAAAGATTGGATTTGCGGAAGGAGAACTTTTGACTGAGTATGGATATCCAACGCAAAAAATGATCTTAAAGAAAAGTATGAAGGAGGAAAGTGATTGTGAGTGATACTTTAAACATAAGTGTTAACAATCCTCTTTCTAGAGATTTTACAATGAAGTCATTATTAAAGTTTGCATGTCCCTCTATTGTAATGATGATGTTTATGGGATTGTATACGATTGGGGATACAATCGTAATATCACGATTCGTTAATACAAACGCATTATCTGCATTAAATATAGTTACACCTGTCATCAATGTAATTGTGGGTCTAGGAGCCATGCTGGCGACTGGTGGGAGTGCAATTATAGCGAAGAAAATGGGAGAAGGAAATCATGAACGAGCATCTCAAGACTTTACCCTGATTGTTATTGCTGGAGTTATTTTAGGAGGACTTGTTTCATTGATTGGCTGTTTGTTTATTGATAAGATCATCTATGCATTAGGGGCAAGTGATATATTGTTTCCATACTGTAAAAAGTATCTTCTTATTATTCTGTTATTTACACCTGCTAGTATTATGCAAGTGTTATTTCAAAATTTAATAGTAACAGCAGGTAAACCTGGTTTTGGTATGGTATTATCCATATGTGCAGGTGCGTTTAATGTATTGTTAGATTATATTTTTATAGTACCTATGGGAATGGGAATTGCAGGATCTGCATTAGGAACTGGAATAGGATACTTAATTCCAACTGTGATAGGTATCATTTTCTTTCTTAGGAATAAAGGAACTCTTTGCTTTAAGAATCCTATACTCAATATGCAAGTATTATGGAAGTGTAACTCAAATGGATTTTCAGAATTTGTAAGTCAGATAGCAACTGCTCTTACGACCTTTCTTTTCAATATCATAATGATGAAGTTACTAGGTGAAGATGGAGTAGCAGCAATTACTATTATCATTTATACACAGTTTCTACTAACAACGTTATACATTGGTTTTACAATGGGTGTAGCACCTATTATTAGCTACAATTACGGAAGTAAAGAGTATGAGAAGTTGAAAAAGATATTTCGAATATGTTTGTGTTTTATAGGACTTGTATCTGTTTTGATCTTTTTGATATCTATGACTTTTGGGTCACAGCTAGTTAGCATATTCTCACCAAAAGGAACGGATGTTTATCAAATAGCAAGAGAAGGATTTCTAATTTTTCCTATTAGTTTTCTGTTCTGTGGCATTAATATTTTCGCATCCGCAACCTTTACTGCGCTATCCAATGGAATTGTATCTGCGATTATATCATCACTTAGAATATTTGTTTTTATTTCCATAGCGTTGCTAGTACTACCTAGTATATATGGCGTCTTAGGGATTTGGCTTGCTGTACCACTTGCGGAACTACTGTCCTTATTTATATCATTATACTTTATCTTCAAGCATAAAAAGGATTACCATTATCTTTAGATTCCAATGAGAAGAAACCCTTCATTTTAGGTCTGAATAGAAGAGGAAACCTAAAATTATGTATGATATCCTATCATCATATATAAGGAGGTTTATTTATGGAATTACCATTTCAAATTGTAGAAAAAGAAAGTTTTAAAGTGTTAGGTTATCGAATCGAAACAACAAACAAAAAACAAGAAGGAAGAAAGATGATACAAGAGTGTTGGAATACCTTTCGTAATAGTTCACAACAGGAGATATTAATGTCTCGAAAAACGCAAGAACCTTATGGTTTATTTGGAATAAGTGAATATAATATTGATTCTGAAGATGCAAGACGTTTTGCTTATTATATTGGGATTTCTTCTAGTGACGAGATGGAAGGAGACTTGGTGTCTTATACAGTGCCTAAACAAACTTGGGCAATCTTTCCTTGTACAACGGATACTATGGGAAAAATTCAAGTTCAAGCGATTACAAAATGGTTACCTAAATCAAAGTATGTTCCACTAAACAAAGGATACATCACTGGTAGGATGAAATCAGGTGCTCCAGATATAGAATGCTATTTGAATGAAGATGGGGATGCTCAAATATGGATTGCGGTTAGCGAGAAATGAACGATTATAAGTAAGAAAGATAAGAGATTGAGAAACACTCATAGAGTGCATTAGACTTATTGGTTGGTGACTGATAAGTCTTTTTATATAGGTATACTTATGTTAGAATAAATTCATAAATGAAGTATACATGGAGGTAGGGTTATGAAGATATTGCTTTTGTGTTTAAATGCATTTGAAATGATGGAAGTAAGTCCGTTCATTGATGTGTTTGGATGGGCAAGGGATGACTTCAATTGTGATATTGAAGTAATTACTTGTGGTTTCCATAAGAGTGTTAAGAGTACTTTTGGTGTTCATATGGAAGTTGATGTCGTAATTGAAGATGTAGATGTACAAGAGTATGATGCTTTAGCAATTCCTGGTGGTTTTCAAGAGTATGGTTTCTATAAAGAAGCATATGATGATAGAACTTTAGAGTTGATTCGTTCATTTGATAAGCTACATAAACCAATTGCCTCTGTATGTGTTGCGGCATTCCCTCTTGCGAAAAGCGGCATCTTGAAAGGAAAAAGAGCTACTACCTATCATTTAAGAGGTGGTTATAAAAGAGAAGAGTTAAAAGAATTTGGTATACTTCTTGGAGATGAATGGATGGAAATAGATGAACATATCATTACTTCTTCCTGCCCTAAAACAGCACCAGATGTTGCCTATGCATTATTAAGTATGTTAGCTACAGAAGAAAAAATGAACGAAGTGAAACAGGCTATGGGATATTAACTATAAGTATTGAAACATGTCCGAAATTTACAGTGAAAATATGTGCGATTTTCTTTATAATATTCCTGTAATAAAAAGACTACATAAGAGTGTAGATAAAGCAGGAGGCTACGTATGAACTGGGAACCATGGAGTGGATGTTATAAGATTAGTGAGGGTTGTAGCAATTGTTATTTTTATGGACCAAATGCAAAACGTTATGGACAAAATAAAATAGAAAAAACAGATAAATTCAATTGGCCAATTAGAAAGAATGCAAAAGGGGAATACAACATCAAAGGAGATAAGATTCTTGCGACATGTTTTGCGACGGATTTTTTCTTACCAGAAGCAGATGAGTGGCGTAAAGAAGCTTGGGCTATGATAAAAGAAAGACAGGATATTGAGTTTTTGATTCTAACAAAGCGTATTGATCGCTTTCTTGTATCACTTCCTGAGGATTGGGGAACAGGATATGAAAATGTGAATATTGGTTGTACCGTTGAAAATCAGGAAACAGCAGATTACCGTCTTCCTTTGTTTTTATCTTATCCTATAAAAAGACGTTTTATCGCGTGTGCTCCATTACTAGAATCCATCGATTTAACACCTTATTTACATGGAGTAGAACACGTGAGCGCAGGTGGAGAAACTGGTCGTGATGTGCGCGTATGTGATTATGATTGGGTTTTAAACATCCGTGAACAATGTATCAAAGCGAACGTAACCTTCTGGTTTAAAAATACGGGTTCACAGTTTATACGAAACGGTAGTATAGAAAAAGTGAATCCATTCAAACAAACAGGACTAGCGAAAGAGTTAGATATCAATATACTTAATGGGAAAAAATTGTTTTAATGAAGAATGATATAAGAGGTGAAATAAAGTATGGATACTTTCATAAATCTAACAGAAGAAAATATTGCAGATGAACATTTGTGTTGTATTATAAGAAATAAAAAACCACATGCTGGTGTTGAGGCAAAAAGAGAATGGCTATCGAATCGATTGAAAGAAGGTCATGTTTTTCGAAAACTTCAAAAGCAAGCGGTTGTATTTATTGAATATGCACCTCTTGAAAAAGCATGGGTACCTATTATTGGTGAGAATTTTTACTATATCTATTGTTTATGGGTTTCAGGTAGTGAAAAAGGACACGGATATGGAAAGTCTTTGATGCAGTATTGTATAGAAGATGCGAAAGCCAATGGGAAATCTGGTATTTGTATGCTTGGCTCTAAGAAACAAAAGCATTGGCTTAGTGATCAAAACTTTGCGAAGAGTTTTGGGTTTGAAGTTGTAGATCGAACAGATAGTGATTATGAGCTGCTTGCTTTATCATTTGATGGCACTATACCTTCTTTTACACAGCAAGGAAAAGCATCAAAAATTGATGAGAAAGATCTAACGATGTATTATGATATGCAGTGCCCATATGTTTATCAAACAATTGAAAAGATAAAAGCATATTGTGAACAAGAAAACATCCCTTTGCGTCTACAATGTATTGATACCTTGGAAAAAGCTAAGCAATTACCTTGTGCGTTTAATAATTTTGCAGTCTTCTATAAGGGTATTGTTGAGACTGTGAATTTATTAGAGATATCATCTTTAGAAAAAATAACAAAACAGAAGGACTTAACATTGTAACTTAAAACATAGATTTATTTAAAACGCTTCATTTTACAATATTTCAATTTATTCGATCTACTTATGATATACTATATATATTGGGGTGGAGGAGAATAAAATGATAAAACTATATTTAAAGGGGAAGGAAGTTCCAAATTATAAAGATTGGTCTCTTTTTAATAATGCAGATAATGACCAAATTATTTTATCAGTTGAATATCATTCAGGGAAAAAGTTTGCACTATCATTTGACCAGTGTAGAGTTTTTCCGTGTTATGAAGTCAGTGGAGATTTGCTTTTTTATAAAAATAGTAGATGTTCTAGACAGATAAAAAGTGCACTAGCCGTTGGAGAGAAATATTTAATTGTAAAATATTCAAATTCGGATAAACCATATATATTGAATTTGAAGGATGCGCATATAAGCGAATCATCAGATATTTCATCAGATGATGTGTATGGTTATTTTCGTGGTATTGCTACTGAAAGAGTATCAATCGCAATTGGTGAAAACAAATCAATTGCAGAAAATATTGATAGACAGTTTGACAAAGTAGTGGCTTTCAAAGATTCTGCTTTGCAAGCATATTTAACAAAGGATGTTGCTAAAAGAGAAGGATTATCTAGTTTGGTTTTTCCTTTTGGAATTAATGAATCACAATTAAAAGCTGTAACACAGGCTTTCAAATCACAAATTTCTGTGATAGAGGGGCCTCCAGGAACCGGAAAGACACAAACTATTCTAAATATCATCTCTAATATTATTGTAAATGGCGGCACCTGTGCAATCGTCTCTAACAATAATCCGGCAGTTGAAAATGTATATGAGAAACTTGAAAAAGTAAATCTTGATTTTTTGGTTGCAAAATTGGGTAATGATAAAAATAAAAAACTGTTCTTCGACTCTATCAAGTATGAAAAACCAAAAGACTATAAATCTGTGAGTATACAGCAAATAGATTCAAGTTTAAAAACTCTAACGAAATATTTAAAAGTGAAAAATGAGTATTCTCAAATCATCAGTGAAATAGATGAAATTGAAATTGAAAAGAAATATTTGGAAGATTGGTACAACGACTCCATAACAAATGAATTTACAATAACAATGAAAAAACAGTCCTCAGCTAAATCGATCGAGTTACTTACATATTTACGTTCGTTACCAGAAAGTTCATTGACTTTTCTGAATAAAATAAAGCTGCTGGTAAGTTATAGAATAATCAAAAGTGATTTTTTAAATGTAAGTGACGAGAGATTGCTTTATATATTTAGACTACAACTGAATTTTTATAATAGTTTATTAAAAGAAAAAAAAGATGAGCAAAAATCATTAGAAAACTTATTAAAAAGCATACGATATGATGAAATATTAGAAAATTTAAAAAAGGATTCATTAGATTTCCTATATGGTTATATTGATAATCAAATGCCTAATAAAGCTACTAGTTTTACAGATAAAAATTATAGGAAAGAGTTTGATAGCTTTACAAAAGCTTTTCCTGTTATTGGAAGTAGTACGCACTCACTTTTGAATTCTATCGCTGATGGAGCTCTATTAGATTATGTAATTATAGATGAGGCTTCTCAACAAGATTTAGTACCAGGAATATTATGTTTTGCATGTGCGCGAAATGTGATAGTTGTGGGAGATAGAAAACAGCTTCCACACATTCCTACACCGTCCAAATTGAAATGTCCAAATGAATTATATGATTGTGAAAAATACAGCCTTTTAGATTCTATATGTGAAATATTTGAAAATGATATACCAAGAACACTATTAAAAGAACATTATAGATGTCATCCGAAAATTATTAAATTCTGTAATAAGCAATTCTATGACAATCAATTAATTCCAATGACGATAGATAAAGGAGAAGATGCTTTAACACTTGTTATCACAGCCTTAGGAAATCATATGCGACATAACGCTAATTTAAGAGAAATTGAGTCTATCCAAAAAACTCATAAACTTGCAGGCTACCTCAGTGACGATAAAGGCTTTATATCTCCATATAATGCACAGATCAAATTGGCGCATAAATTATTGTCACCAGAAATAAAAAAAGACACGATTCATAAGTTTCAAGGAAGAGAGTGCAGTGAAATAATATTTTCTACGGTACTTGATAAGAAAGTCTGTAGCAGAGCTCAAATAGATTTTGTGGACAATGCATCACTAATCAATGTTGCTGTTTCTCGAGCAATTCATAAGTTTACTCTTGTTACAGGAAATAATGTATTTGCAGATAATAATAAATATATTGCTGCACTAGTTCGTTATATGAAATATTATGCAAATGATCATGATATTTTTGATAGTCCAGTAATCTCAGCATTTGATTTGCTTTATAGTGAGTATGACAAATCGTTAAGTAAACTTCAATCCAAATTACGAAAGGGAGATTCAACCTATAAATCTGAACAAATAGTTGCAGCGATACTTAGGGATATTTTAGAACAAGAAGAGTTTACATCTTTAGTAGCCTATAAACAAATCTATTTAAAACAGTTAGTAAAGATAGATAATGAAGTATTTACCAGCAGAGAAACAAGTTTTATAAATAAAGGAGCCAGTTGTGATTTTGTCATTTACTTTAAAACAGGAAAGAATCCTATTTCTGTAATTGAAGTAGATGGAGGTTACCATGATTTACCAAAGCAACAAGAACGAGACTTGCTAAAGAATAGCATATTAGGGAAAGCTAATATTCCTTTATTGAGATTGCCGACAACAGCTAGTGATATCGAACTGAAGATTATACAACATTTAAGAAATTGTATAAAAGATTCTGTAGATGAAATCGAACTAGGGAATTTTGATGAAGAATAAGTAGAAGAACTTTGTGTTATATCTTGAAGATAGCTATATAGATAGAAAAAAAATCATCACCTTCATATGATGGTTTTTTTTGTATAAGGGTATCCAGTTTAACAGGAAAATATATTCAACGATTATTTTTATTATATAGTTGACACAGTCACTACTACGTGATACTATATACCTGTAGTAAGTAGTACTTAATACCCACTGCAAAGATTAGGGGTGAATTGTATGGATAATTTAACAGAGATGTTAAAAGGAGTATTAGAAGGCTGTGTTTTAGAAATCATTCGTCATCATGAGACGTATGGTTATGAGATCACACGTAAATTGAATGCGTTAGGATTTAGCGATGTAGTAGATGGAACAGTGTATACTATTTTGGTAAGACTTGAAAAAAACAAATTAGTAGATATTACAAAGAAACCATCAGATATGGGACCTCCCCGTAAATTTTTTAAACTGAATGAAGCTGGAGAAAAAGAACTCGCTTCTTTTTGGCAAAAATGGGAGTTTGTCGCATCAAGAATTAACCACTTAAAGGAGGGTGAAGACAATGCATGAATTTTTTGACAACTATTTCAATATCCGTAAAATGATAGAGAGTAAACGTGAATATAAAGAAACGATGGCAAGAGTAAAGAAACTACCTGAAGATTATCAGTATGTCTTTAAGAAGATACAATCGCATATGTGGAATTTTGCCTCAGGTGCAGGATATGACATAATGGCAATCCACAACGATTTGATCGGGTTGTTTGAAGAAAGTGCCGCAAATGGAAGAGATGTATTAGAAGTTACTGGAGATGATGTTGCGTCTTTTTGTGAAGAGTTATTACGCAATGCATCTACGTATACAGAAGATTGGCGTACAAAATTAAACCGTGATATTCATCAAAAGTTGAAAAGATAAAATACAAGGAAAAAGAAGTAAACATTGTATGGAGAATAAAACGAAATGGTTATTGTGCCCAATATGCAAAAACAAAACACGAATTATGTTAAGGGAAGATACTGTGATGAAGAACTTTGTCTTGTATTGTCCAAAGTGTAGACAGGAACATCTTATCGATGTAAATAAAGGAAATATCAAAATATTAAAAGAGCCAGACGCAATGACGCAGAGCCAATCATTTTAAGAGTTATGAACTCGTTGATGATTGGCTCTTTGTGTTTATAAAGGAGAAAAAAGATGGAACATAAAATGATAGAAGTACAGGGTTTGAAGAAATCATTTAAGCAGTTGGAAGTTTTGAAAGATGTTCATTTCGATGTGAAAAGAGGTGAAGTATTTGCGTTATTAGGGAGTAATGGAGCGGGTAAGACAACCTTGATTAAGATCTTATCAACGTTATTGTCTGCGGATGGAGGTAAGGCAGTTGTTTGTGGATATGATGTAACAAGGGATGCGATGAAGGTAAAAGAAGTGATTAGTTTGACTGGTCAGTTTTCCGCAGTGGATGAGGTTTTAACGGGAAGAGAGAACTTGACATTGATTGCCCGACTTCGTCATATTCAAAATGTAAAAGAACAAGTAGAAAGTTTATTGATGAGATTTCAGTTAATGGATGCGGCAGATCGACGTGCTTCCACATATTCAGGTGGTATGAAACGTCGTTTGGATATTGCGATGAGTTTATTAGGGGATCCTGAAGTGATTTTTCTGGATGAACCAACGACTGGATTAGATCCAGAGGCACGGATGGACGTATACAAAGAAATAAAGGAGATGTCTGATAAAGGTGTCACGGTGTTTTTGACTACACAATATTTAGAGGAGGCAGAGCAATTGGCAGATCGAATTGCGATTTTACATGAAGGAAGAATTTTATTATGTGGAACCCTTGATGAATTAAAGAAACAATTACCACAAGCAAAAGTGGAATACGTTGTAAAACAACCAAGTTTGGAAGATATCTTTTTATCTGTTATCAAAGCAAAGGAGAGTAAGTAAATATGAAACATACAAGCTATTATTTTATAAGTGATATGGTGGTCATGTTGCAACGTTCTTTACATCATATCTTTCGAAGTCTTGATACGATCATCACAGTAACACTAACACCAGTTGCGATTATGTTGTTGTTTGTGTATGTGTTTGGTGGCGCAATGGCCGCAACTATGACAAGTGCTGAATTTACAACCTATATGTTGCCTGGAGTGATGTTGATGTCCATTGCAGGAGGAGTTGCATATACTGCCCTTCGCTTGTTTACGGATATAAAGAGTGGTATCTTTGATCGTTTTCATTCCATGCCTATTTCAGGATTTGCCCCTCTTTGGGGACATGTTCTTACTTCCTTGGTATCCAATCTGCTATCTCTTGCGGTGATTATGGTGGTTGCTTTATGTATGGGATTTCGTTCCTCCGCAAGTATTTTACAATGGTTCGCTATTTTGGGGATTCTAACCTTATTTACGCTTTCTTTGACTTGGGTAGCAGTTGTCGCTGGGTTAAAAGCAAAGTCACCTGATGGAGCGAGTGCTTTCTCCTATATTCTAGTATATTTACCATTCCTTAGTTCTGCATTTGTTCCCACAGAATCTATGCCACATGCTTTAAGGATATTTGCACAACATCAGCCAGTGACAGCAATCGTAGATAGTATAAGAGGATTGTTCGCAAACCAAGCGGTTGGTAATGAACTATGGGTTGCTTTATCATGGTGTATGGGAATCTTAATCGTTGCGTTTTTATTCGCCATGAGAATCTATCGACAAAGATCTTGTGATTAAATAAGAATCAGGGTGTTGGAAATAAGCGTTCTTTAGAATGATATGCAGGTAGTTTATTGGAACAGCTGGGATGGGAGATATCCATGTGATTTGTCTGTTTTTAACACAAAAATCATATTTGTGAACATTCTACTCTAGAATTCATGGAATAATTACACTTTTTTTACTCCTCTTTTACAAAACATGAACGCACTTCCTTTATGATAATTGTGTGCTTAGCACATTAGGTAAACTATAAAAGGAGAACATATGAAAAAAGGTAGTAAATTTTTAATGAGTGCCCTATTGGGGATGACACTGCTTGCAGGATGTAGCAGTGGAGGTGAAGAAACAAAGGACATTACGATCGCATTCCTTCCAAATGAAAAAACACCAGAGAGAAGTGAAGAAGCATTCGCTATGTTAGAAGAAGAAGTAAAAGCAGCATTAGGGGATAATTACAATGTAAAGGTATCTGTATTAGATGATTATGCCGCAGTTACAGAAGCGATGTTATCAGGAACTGCACAGATTGCTTGGGAGAGTGGGGCAACGTTCGCAACAACTTATGAGAAAAACAACAAAGTACTTCCAGTTGTATCTTATGGCCCAGAAGGGAATGCTGAAAAGTCAGGATATAATGCGTACATTGCTACCAATGTGAAAAACAAGGCAGACTTTGAAGGAAAAACAAGAGAAGAAAAATACGAACAATTAAAAGGAAAAAGCTTTAGCTTTGTATCCGCATCTTCTACAAGTGGATGTTTAGTACCTACACAATCCTTATGGGAAATCTTTGGAACTGAGGGAGAAAAAGTAGTTACTAAGAAAGAAGAAATCAATGTGAAGAAAGAAAGTGAAGGAGGATTGTTCTCCGATGTACAATACGGTGGAAATCATCCAGGTTCTGTAACATTGATTGCACAAGACAAAGTATATGCAGGGGCTTACTGTTGTAACTATGGGGATGATTATGAAAAAGATTTATATATCATCGATGAGCAGTTCGTACCAAATGGACCACTTTGGGTAAATACAGAAGTATTGACAGAAAAAGAAGTAACAGATTTAACCGATCACTTTGTAAATTTAACAAGTGAAAATGCGATCAATAAGAATTTCTTTGCGAAAGAGAATGGATTCTTCTTTGAAGCAGAAGATGATACAACAACGTATCGTTTCTTCAAAACAGATGTATCACGTTACCAGTTCATTCTAGATATGAACAAACAAGGATTATAATCCTAACCAAGCTGTCCTCTTTAGAAAAGAACGACAGCTTTTCTTATGTCTTCCTTTACAGAAAAAACATAAATCTATATGTATGTAAAGAACTTGTAACAGACGTTTTACCTCATATTAACAAATCCCGCTTTTAAATACGTTACAATCAGCATGTAGAAAAGGAAATTAGGTGACGATATGAGAAAAGAAATATTAAGAGTAGACAACGTAACAAAAATATATAACAATCAAGTGCATGCGTTAAAGGATGCGAGTTTCTCCTTACATGAAGGAGAATTCATTAGTGTGATTGGTCCTAGTGGCTCTGGAAAGAGTACACTTCTTCGTTGTATCAATCAGATGATTGATGTATCCAATGGAAATATTTATTTCATGGATGAGGATGTGACCAAAGCGAAGAAAAAGAAAATACGCGATATTCGAAGAAATATTGGAATGATCTTTCAACATTACAATCTTGTATATCGTTTGAACGTGTTAGAAAATGTATTGCATGGACGTTTGGGATATTATCCTACATGGAAAAGTGCTCTTGGCTTATATGCGGAAAAAGATATTGAAAAAGCAGCACAAATATTAGATATGCTAGGGTTAAAGGATCGCCTTTATACGAAATGTTCACAGTTATCTGGGGGACAAAAACAACGTGTAGGGATTGCTAGAGCATTGATTCAAAATCCAAAGATGGTGTTATGTGATGAACCTATCGCTTCACTTGATCCTCAATCTAGTAAAGTTATTATGGAACATCTTCATGGAATCACTAAAACAATGAATATTCCATGTCTTGTGAATCTTCATCAAGTGGATGTAGCCTTACATTATTCAGATCGTATCATTGGAATGCATGAGGGAACAATTGTATTTGATGGGAAACCAGAAGAACTTAGCAACGAGGTGATTGAAAAGATATATGGAGTACCAATGTCTGAATTGATTAGTAAAGTTGAGGAGGTTGGCGCATGAGTTATTTCCTCCATAGACGTAAAGTGATGTTGATTGGGTGTGTGTTATTGTTAGGGATGATTACCATTTCCACACTACGCCTAGAAATTGATTGGTTAAAAATACTCGTGAATTCTAAGAATTCTTGGGTACGATTCACACAAGAATATTTACCAATGGATCTAAGTGTACTACCTACCCAGTTGTATCAATTATGGGTGACCATTGTGATCTCTATAGCGGGTGCATTTGTAGGAATGGTACTTGCCTTCTTCTCCTCTTTGGCTTTATCAAAGAATACAGGAAAGAATACCATTTTAAAATATGCAGTACGTGGATTTGCGTCCTTTACTAGAAATATACCAGAAGCGGTATGGGCAATCTTATTAATTCCATTTTTATGGTTTGGAGAGTTTCTAGGATTCCTTGTAATGTGTATCATCTCTTATGGGTTTTTAACTCGTACATTTGCGGACGCTATTGATGAAGCCAACAGTAACTGTTTGGAGGCACTCGAGGCAACCGGGGCAAACTATTGGCAAATCATTGTACATGGAGTGATTCCAGAAACAATGCCAGCTTTAATTTCATGGAGCTTATACGCTGCCGAAAATAATATACGAAGTGCAACCGTAGTAGGAATGCTTGCGGGTGGTGGTATTGGATGGTTGATGGGAGTATACAAAGACTTCTATCAAATGAAAAGTTTATGTACCGCCATTGCGTTAATTGTGCTCGTAGTCATTATTACCGATCAAATATCTACACAGATCAGAAAGAGGCTATTATGATGGAACAAGTGTTAACTATGCAATCCGTAGATAGTCTACGGAAAAAGAAAAAAGGAAAATATGTAATTAAACAAAGAGATATGACCTCTCGTATCATATATACAGTATTGTTGTTGTTTGGAGGTATCTGTATCTACTTTCTTGGGTTTATGTGCGATTATCAATGGGATCAAGTACGTCCTGATTTAATCGTAAGTATCTTAGTGAAATTCTTTGATTACTCTAGTATCTCAATGTTATCTATTAAGAATATTACCTTATCGTTATGCAATACCTTATTGTTGGCTTTTATGACAACCATTATTGGGACTTTCATTGGATTGATACTTGGATTAGGGGCAGCACGAAATCTTTCCAATCCATGGTTATCCAATATCATACGAGGAATTGCAGGATTTATTCGTGCGGTACCAACTATTATTTGGACGATTCTATTTGTATCTGGATTTGGATTAAGCGCTACAACAGCGATTGTTGGGATGAGTTTCCATAGTATTGCGTACTTTATTAAGTCATATTCAGAGGCGTTTGAAGAGGTGGATAAAGGAACCATTGAAGCATTGCGTGCGACTGGTTCAAGTTGGGGACAAATTGTAACAAGTGCAGTCTTACCAACATCTTTTACCAAAATCATCTCTTGGATTGCGATGCGTAGTGAAATGAACTTTGCGGCAGCGGTTATCATTGGTCCTGCTGTTGGAGTACCTGGAACGATAGGTTCTATCTTAAATCAATTTGCACGTGGTGGAAACTATGGAGGACTTGGCTTATGTATCCTTGTGATTTTCCTAAGTGCACTTACCTTTGAAATCTTTTTAACAAAATATAAACAAAGAACACTGATTACCAATGCTTAGGTAGTCAGTGTTTTCGTGTGCCGGGCATGGCATACATCTAAGTGGTGAAAGTCCACTGTGGAGGTTTAGTCGCTAACCACTAGTCGAAGACAAGGGTGTCCATCGTGAGATGGAATCTGAAGGAAGTCCTAGG
>NZ_JBSPFA010000027.1:0-40693 GCF_053848885.1 Amedibacillus sp. YH-ame10 | reverse complement strand
TTCCTTTTTTTTGAAAAGAAAGCTCTCTCAATCTTTTCAAATAAACTTTAGCACTGGATAATTAATAAGTCAAGAAACAAATTTCATTTGCCTATTGTTGGGGAGATTTTCTTCTGTTATAATGTTATGGTTATGAGGAGTGTGAAGAATATGGATCAAAAATATATACGAAATTTTTCTATCATAGCCCATATTGATCATGGGAAATCTACTTTAGCTGATCGTATTCTTGAAATCACGGATACAGTTGAACAAAGGGATATGAAAGAACAACTGTTAGACAGTATGGATTTGGAACGTGAAAGAGGAATTACTATCAAACTGAATGCAGTTCAGTTGAAATATACAGCCTTAGATGGACAACATTATATTTTCCATTTAATCGATACACCAGGCCATGTCGATTTCACGTATGAAGTGTCTCGTTCACTTGCGGCTTGTGAAGGCGCTGTTTTAGTTGTGGATGCGGCGCAAGGGATTGAAGCGCAAACATTGGCGAATGTATATTTGGCATTGGATAATGATTTGGAAATCTTGCCAGTTATTAATAAGATTGATCTTCCAAGTGCACAACCTGAAGTAGTGCGTAAGGAAATTGAAGATGTAATTGGCCTAGATGCGGAAGGGTGTCCTTTGATATCCGCAAAGAACGGATTAAATGTACGTGATGTATTGGAAGCAGTTGTAAAACAAATTCCAGCACCTAGTGGAAATCCAGATGCGCCATTACAAGCGCTTGTGTTTGATTCATTATACGATGCGTATCGTGGTGTTGTAGCATATGTTCGTGTAAAAGAGGGAACCATTAGAGTTGGAGATAAGATTCACTTCATGGCAAGTGAAGCGGAATATGAAGTATTAGAACTAGGGATACGTAATCCTAAAGAAGTAAAGAAGGATGTACTGGAGTGTGGAGAAGTAGGATGGGTATGTGCTTCTATCAAATCCATTAAAGATGTACGTGTGGGAGATACGATTACAAGTGCTTCAAATCCTGCAGATGCGCCATTGATTGGATATCGTGAAATGAATCCAATGGTATATTGTGGGTTGTATCCAATTGATTCTAATAAATATAATGATTTACGTGATGCTTTAGAGAAACTACAACTTAATGATGCATCATTACAGTTTGAAGCCGAGACATCGCAAGCTCTTGGGTTTGGATTTCGTTGTGGATTTTTAGGATTGTTACATATGGATGTAGTACAAGAAAGAATTGAGCGTGAATATCGCATTGATTTGATTGCGACAGCTCCTTCTGTTGTCTATCACGTGCATATGAGTGATGGGGAAATGAAACATATTGAAAACCCTAGCTTAATGCCGGATGTACAAAAAGTAGAACGTATTGAAGAACCATTTGTGAAAGCGAATATTATGACACCAAATGAATATGTTGGTGCGATTATGGAATTGTGTCAAAGAAAACGTGGAAATTATAAAGATATGGTGTATATCGATGATAATCGAATGAATGTCATTTATGAACTTCCTTTAGGAGAAATTGTATTTGATTTCTTTGATCGATTAAAATCATGTACCAAAGGGTATGCTTCTTTGGATTATGAATTGATTGGTTATCAAGTAAATAAACTTGCTAAGATGGATATCTTATTAAACGGAGAAGTGGTCGATGCTCTTTCTTCTATTGTACACCGTGATTTTGCATATCCAAGAGGACGTGCAATTTGTGAGAAGTTGAAGAAATTGATTCCAAGACAACAATTTGAAATTCCTATTCAAGCCGCAATTAATGGGAAAATTGTCGCAAGATCAGATATCAAATCCCTTCGTAAAAATGTATTAGCGAAGTGTTATGGTGGAGATATCTCACGTAAGAAAAAACTTCTTGAGAAACAAAAAGAAGGAAAGAAGCGTATGAAATCTGTAGGAAGTGTAGAAGTGCCACAGGAAGCATTTATGGCAGTACTGTCTATGGATGAAGATGATAAATAAGAGAAGGATCTTTTGAAGATTCTTTTTTTTATATAGGATGTGTATCTTCTTGTAGTATTAGGTCTTGTTTTGTCTAAAATACAAGGATTGTTAAGTTCTTATGCTATACTAAAAAACGGTGATAAAATGGAAGTAATAGAACGTTATTGTGAAGAAAGCTATGCGCAGAAACAAGATATCATAAATGAACTTGGTAGTCATATTGGTAATGTAATATGGGATGAAATCGAAGCATATCGCAATCGGTTTTTATTTGTGATACCTAAAGTTAATTGCCATGTGATTTTGTGTAGAAGTGTTGTGTTTAAAATTTTGAAGACAGAACAAAAACTTCATCAAGTAAATATACGAGATACAAACAAAGTTGAAGAAGAACCTAATCCTATTTGGGATATGTTACGACATCAACTGGATACAATTGAACAAATTGATATGCAAGAATGGATACAAGTGGCTTGTACCTTGTTGCGTGTTCCATCCGTTGAAGATGTAGAAATGTTGTTTTCTTTGGATATCCCTTTTACACTTGTTGCATTTTTATGTATGATAAAGTTTCCAAGTACCAATAGGGAGATTCTTTACTTGTACTTGATGAAAGAAAATTTGCTTCATTTGTTTCATTATTTTCCAGACAATGACGAGGTAGATGTAAGATTAGAACCTCAAATTGATGTAACTTATCATTTTTTACGGTTCCTTGATCAAATATTGTTGAAAATCTGTGAAGGAATGGTATTATTAAACAGTAGCAAAAAACAAGAACGTAGTAACTTATCTTTTGAAGAACTAAAAGAATGTTATCCACAACTGCATGAAGAACAAATCCGATTTTATTTAGCACATCGTAAACAGAATCATTATTATGATATTCAACAATATCTACTCTTTGCGAATGTATGTTATGAAACTGGACGTAGTTCAATGGATAAACTTGTAGAATTGGGCTGGTATAGAAAACGGAAAACGGGGAAAAAGTTCGTTTACTATATTGGAAGTTAAAGAGGGGGAATAAGGCATGAAAAAGTGTAGAGGTGCATGTCAAAAAACATTATGAAAAAAGTGTATGTATGTGTTCATGATTATGAACTGATCAAAGACCTGCTGGAGTATGCAAATTCACAAAGAGAAATTCAAATATTAGGGATTTCTACTGTTGTTGGTGAAAGTATCTCGAAATTGATGGAGTTGGAAATTGATGTTTTAATATTCCAATTTCATGAGGATTATATAGCGAGTGCAGCATTTTTATCAAAATTATTTGAACATGATTGTTTTCATAGTATGAATGTTTTGGTTTTGTTTAAAGAGTTGAATACCAATACTATTCATTTACTATTACAATATGATATCAAAAACTTCTTAGTAGAACCATATTCAAGCAAACAAATGATTGAGATGTTGCGACGGGATCAAAAGAATAAGAAAATAGAAGAGAGTTCCTATTGGAATTTAGACTCTTTTGCAAGTAAAGTTCTACAAGATTTAGGTATTCCCATGCACTTGGATGGTTATGAATATTTAAGGACATGTTCTATGATTGTATTTCAACGTTTTCCAGGAAAACGTTTGATGATAGGGGATGTGTACGCAGAATGTGCTAAAATTCATGAAACAACATCCTCAAGAGTAGAAAAATCGATACGTACAGCAGTGAACTATGCATATCGTACACAACCAGAAAAAGTATGTATCTACAACAATAAGCCTACCAATTCACAAATCATATTATATATGAGTGAACGTTTAAAATTATATAATTTAGTTTAGAGAGGTATTTCATGAAAGCATGCTATATCCATGTCCCATTCTGCAGAGATATCTGCAGTTATTGTGATTTTACAAGATGCCGTTATCATGCTGGTCTGTGTGATAAATGGCTTTTTCGTGTGCATCAAGAGCTGGATGAGAAATTAAAAGGGACAAGATTAGAAACCATGTATATTGGTGGAGGAACACCAAGTGCATTAAGTGAAGAACAATTAGAACGCTTACTTTCCTATGTAGCTCCTTATACAAAAACAGTTTTAGAATATACTATGGAGGCCAATGTGGAGTCTTTAAGCGATCAAAAATTAGAAATTATGAAGTCTTACGGGGTTAATCGCATTTCATTAGGTGTTCAAACCTTACAACCAAAACTATTAGAGTGTATTCGTAGGGCACATAGTAGAGAAGATGTGTTGCACAAATTGGATAGGATACATAGTTGTGGAATTCATAATGTTTCAATTGATTTAATTTATGGACTACCTGGACAAACAATTCAAGAATGGAAGGATGATTTACTAGATATCGTAACGAATTTTGATATCCAACACATTTCTCTGTACTCTTTAACGATTGAAGAACACTCTGAGTTTGGAAGAAATCATGTGCAAAGTGCAGATGAGACTTTGGAAGCTGATATGTTTGAATATGCAATTCATATATTAGAAGAACATGGGTTCGAGCATTATGAAATCAGCAATTTTGCGAAAGAAGGAAAACGTTCCAAACACAATCAAATGTATTGGAACTATGAGGATTTTGTAGGCGTTGGATGTGGGGCGAGTGGGAAGTGTGAACATCGCCGTTATGACAATACGAAAAACTTACAAACCTACTTTGATTTTGGAGAAAATCCAACCTATATAGAATTAGAGAAAGAGGATGAGATGTTTGAAACAATAATGATGGGATTACGCATGAAAGATGGTGTAAGCTTATCTAAGTTTGAACTTCAATTCCAAGAGAGTATTTGTAAGTGTTACAAAGATGCGGTAGATAAACATGTGAAAGCAGGGCTTTTGATACTTTCTGATGGGTATCTTAAAACAAGTAAGCAAGGAATGTTATTGTTGAATGATATCTTAGTTGATTTTTTAGATTGATATGATACACTAGAAGTAAGAGGTGATGTGACGTGAGCAAATAATCTATTGTATTTCATATGTAGGCAGTAGGATGCTTATTTCAATAGATTGTTCATAACGTTATTTTCATAACTATTTTTCATATATTCCTATACAACTTTTATGATCGTCTTTTGATGTAGGCACGCATAGAAGTTTTTTTTATAATATTAGGAGGATTTCTTATGAAGATTGCAGTTTTAATTTATGATGCCTTTTGTATGTTTGAGTTGAGCGCAGCACTTGAAAATTTTGCATTACAATCCATACCAGTGCAAATTTTTGGAGAAGAGAAGAAGGCTTATCGTAGTGAAGAAGGAATGTTGTGTGTGGCGGAATATACCTTAGAGCAATTGTGCGTGGATGAATTTGATGCCATTTTATTAACAGGAGTTGGAAGTGAGATGTTTCCATTTTCGGATATCAAGCTTGTACATGCGTTACTACAGGAGTTTGACCGTAAGAAGAAAGTGATTGCTGCGATTTCTGCTGGTCCTATGATACTCATTAAAGCGGGGTTAGTGAAAAATCGTCCGTTTATGTGTGGTTGTCCACGCGAGGGGCTCTTGGAAGAAGATATCACAGTAGAAGATATGCCACTTATGAAAGATGCGTACGAATGTATGGAAGATACTTCTTTGGTATGTATCCGAAGTGATCATATTTTGACTTCAGTTGCTTGGAAATATCGCGAATGGGCAATGGATTTAGCAAGTATGTTAGGCATTGAACAATACAGAAGTACATTTGGGTTACCAAAAGAATAAGCTTTGATTGTAAAAATGCTTGTCAAGAGAGTGTGGATATGGTATTATGATTGAGGTTTTACACTTGGTTTACTTGCTTCCTCGGCGGTTTACTCAGTATAGAACATATCAATAACAGGAGGAAAGAAAAATGTTATTAAAATCAGAAAAGACTCAAATTATGAAAGATTTCGCACGTTTTGAAGGAGATACAGGTTCTCCAGAAGTACAGGTTGCAGTATTAACAACTCGTATTAACCAGTTAACAGAACATTTCAAAGAACACAAACATGATTATCATTCACAACGTGGTCTAATGAAAATGGTTGGACGTCGTAGAAACTTATTAGCTTACTTAAAAGACAAAGACTTAGATCGTTACAAAACATTGATCGAACGTTTAGGATTAAGAAAATAAGGTAGAAAAGCTCGAAAAGAGCTTTTTTTCTTTTATTGGGTTTCAAAATATGATATGATGTCCTAGACTAAGAAAATAAGAGGTGAATAGTGTGGCTAAACAAGAATTTCGTTTAGAATTCTGTGGTCGTGGGATCACAGTAGAAACTGGAGAGATTGCAAAGCAGGCTGGAGGGTCTGTTTTAGTGCGTTATGATGATACCGTTGTATTATCCGCAGCAACTGCCAGCAAACAAGCAAAGGAAGGATTAGATTTCTTTCCATTAACAGTAACATTTGAAGAAAAGTTGTATTCCGTAGGAAAAATCCCTGGAGGATTTTTAAGAAGAGAAGGAAGACCAAGTGAACATGCGACATTGACATCACGTATGATTGACCGTCCAATTCGTCCTTTATTTGCGGATGGATTCCGTAATGAAGTACAAGTTGTGAATACAGTATTATCTGTAGATCAAGATCGTTCAACAGAAATGACCGCAATGTTTGGGGCATCTTTGGCACTTTGTGTATCTGATATTCCATTCAATGGACCAATCGCAGGTGTTATCGTTGGTAGAATCAATGGCGAATATGTCATCAATCCTACTCCTGATGAATTAGAAAACAGTGACATTCATTTAACTGTGGCTGGAACAAAATATGCAGTAAACATGGTAGAAGCTGGCGCTAAAGAAGTGAGCGAAGAAGCGATGTTAGGTGCGATTATGTTCGGACATGAACATATCAAACAGTTGGTTGCATTCCAAGAGGAAATCGCAGCAGCAGTTGGTAAAGAAAAAATGGAAGTAAAACTGTATACAGTAAGTGAAGAAATTGATGCGGAAGTACGTGCAAACTTCGAAAAACCAATGCGTGAAGCAGTTTCTATTGAAAAGAAATTGGAACGTTATGGTAAAATCGATGAAATCACAGAACAAGCAGTTGCTATGTTCGACGCAAAAACATATGAAGATGACGCTACAAAAAATAAAACTTTAAAACAAGTAAAAGAAATTTGTCATAGTATTGAGGCAGATGAAGTGCGTCGTTTAATTATTGAAGATAAAATCCGTCCAGATGGACGTAAGATTGATGAAATCCGTCCTTTGGATTCTCAAATCGATATTTTACCACGCGTTCATGGTAGTGCCTTGTTTACACGTGGAGAAACTCAGGTTTTAAGTGTAACTACATTAGGACCAATGAACGATCATCAAATCATTGATGATGTTACAGAAGTAGATACAAAACGTTTCATGCATCACTACAATTTCCCACCATATTCTGTTGGAGAAACAGGACGTATGGGGAATCCAGGACGTCGTGAAGTTGGTCATGGGGCATTAGGTGAACGTGCATTAGCACAAGTGTTACCAAGCGCGGAAGTATTCCCATATACCATTCGTACAGTAGCTGAAGTTACAGAATCTAACGGTTCTTCTTCACAAGCTTCCATCTGTGCAGGCACAATGTCTTTGATGGCTGCGGGTGTTCCTATCAAAGCTCCAGTAGCGGGTATAGCAATGGGTCTAATCATGGATGAAACAAACAATAAATATACTGTATTAACGGATATCCAAGGTATGGAAGATCATTTTGGAGACATGGACTTTAAAGTGGCTGGAACTACAGAGGGTATTACGGCATTACAGATGGATATTAAGGTAACTGGAATTACAGAAGATATATTTAAAGAGGCATTGACACAAGCAAAATCTGCTCGTGAACAAATTCTTGAAAATATGCTTGCGACAATTCCTGCGCCAAGAGAAGATGTAGGTACATACGCACCTAAGATTGAACAATTCTATATCGATCCAGATAAGATTCGTGAAGTTATCGGAACAAATGGTAAAGTAATTAACAAAATCATCGAAGATTGTAATGAAGTTAAAATTGACATCGAAGATGATGGACACGTTGTTATTTACCATATGGATCGTGCATCTATTAACAAAGCTGCAGATATCATTAAAAACATCGTAAAAGTTGCGAAAGTTGGCGATATCTATGAAGGTAAAGTTGTTCGTATTGAAAAATTCGGGGCATTTGTAAACTTGTTCCCTGGAACGGATGGTTTATTACATATTTCTAAGATCAACAATGATCGTGTTGAAAAAGTAGAAGATGTATTAAAAATCGGCGATGTTATAAAAGTTAAGGTTATGGAAATTGATGATCGTGGACGTGTGAATGTAAGCGCGAAAGCATTGTTGCCTAAGCCTGAGAAAAAAGAAGAAGTAAAAACAGAAACAAAAGAAGAAACAGCTGAGTAATACAGAAGCAATCAGAGTTCATCTGGTTGCTTTTCTTATGAAAAATTTAAGGAAAATACTTTAGGTAAATGATAGGGTTTATGATAAAATATAGCAGAGGTGAATACGAATGGATTGGATGAAAAATTTCGTATCTTATGGAGATGCATTTATAAAGGATTTAAAAGGACTTATTGCGATAGATTCTCAACGGGATGATACCACAGCAACAAAGAATGCGCCTTTTGGTAAAGGATGTAGAGAAGCTTTAAATTATATGCTTTCACTTGGTGAAAGAGATGGTTTTGTTGTGCGTGATATTGATGGTTATGCTGGAGTCATTGAATATGGGGAAGGTGAAGAAAGTGTTGGGGTGTTAGCGCACCTTGATATTGTACCCATAGGAGATGGTTGGACAAGGGATCCTTTTGGTGGAGAAATTGAAAAAGGGTATATGTTTGGACGAGGTACTTTGGATGATAAAGGACCTGCTATGGCAGGTTTTTATGCATTGAAAATGCTTCGCGATCAACAAATAAAGCTAAATAAAAAAGTCATGTTGATATTGGGGTGTGATGAAGAAACTGGGATGGAGTGTATGGAGTACTATGTAAAACACGCACAAGTACCAACTCTTGGATTTACACCAGATGCGGATTTTCCAGTTATTTATGGAGAAAAAGGTGGTTTGCATGTACATTATCAAGGAAGTGCTGAAACTATAATTAAGGAAATGCATGCAGGAGAGCGACCTAATGTTGTGATTGGAAAAGCAAGCGCAATCTTGAAAAAGGAAGCGAGTGAATTGCTGGAACTGTTCGACTTCTATTTAAAGAGTCATGGGTTACAAGGGTATATGGAAACAGTGGATGGTGAAGTTGTTTGTCATATAGAGGGTGTTTCTGCTCATGGGGCAACTCCATATCTAGGCGTAAATGCAGCCCTTCACATATTGAATTTTGTTGGACATGCATATCAGGATACATTTGCGAAACATACCTATCAAATGTTGCATGATTGGATGGGGAAATCTTTAGGTATTGCGATGGATGGAGCATATATGGGGTTTTTAACCATGAATACTGGGGTTGTGAATATAAGTGATAAACAAAGTGAAATTATAGTGGATATACGTTATCCTAACGATGCGGATGTAGATGCGATAGAAGCAAGTATTGTACAACACGCAAAAGCTTTAAATTATCCATTGCAATTGGAAGTTTTACGTAAGGCAAACCCATTGTTTGTAGATCCAAATTCCCATTTGGTAACGACACTTTCTAGTGTGTATCGTAAATATAGTCATGATGACTTTACACCAAACATGACCATTGGTGGTGGAACGTATGCGAAGAAGTTTTCAAACTTCGTTGCATTTGGGCCTGAATTTCCGAACCAGAAAGTAGAAGAAGATATCTTTGTTGGTGCGTGTCATCAAAGAGATGAAGGAATCAAATTAGAAAATTTATATACAGCGGTTGCTATATATAGTGAATCTATAGAAAAATTAGCAGAATAGGAGTACATTATGAGAATGCGTAAATTGCCTTGGGCAGAAGATTTTTTAGAACAACAACCAGTCGTTGTTAAAGATGTAAAAGAAGCAGCGGGAACATGGAAAAAGAGATTACAACGAGATACATTGCATGTGGAGATAGGAACGGGTAAGGGTGATTACTGGATTGGTATGGCGCAACTATATCCGGATGCTGGTTGGATTGGTATTGAAAAGAACGTAAGTGTTGCGGCACTTGCTGTTCGTAAATACAGTAATCTTGAAGAAGCACCCGCACATATGTTGTATATCAATGATGACGCTGAAGATATCAAAGAATGGTTTGCGAAGGGAGAAGTGGATGTTATTCACTTGAACTTTTCGGATCCATGGCCTAAAAAACGTGCACATAAAAAAAGATTATCGAATCACGCATTTATTGAACAATACCACCATATCCTAATCGATGATGGGGAAATTCAAATGAAGACTGATAACGTATCTTTATTTGAATATTCTGTTTTGGAATTTCAGAATGAAGGATGGTTTTTACATGAATTTAGTGTAGATTATCGCAGAGTTGAACACAATGAAGATGTTATTACGGAATATGAGCATCGCTTTATGGAATTAGGTCAGCCTATCTATCGCGCGGTATGGAAGAAACAACCTTTGAAAAATAAGTAGATTTTATGAAAATAAAAAATAAATTTTCATAAAATGATGATATAATAGATATAAGATGATTTTGACCGAATAATAAAGGAGTTATTTCATGAAAGAGACAATGCAGGTAATCCATTCTTTAGAAGAATTTAAAGAGGCTTCTAGAAAGCCTCTGAGTGTTTTTGTTTTTTCTGCAAACTGGTGTCCAGATTGCAAGTTTATAGAACCATTTATACCGGAATTAATGAAGAAATACGATGCGTATGAATTCTATTATGTAGATCGTGATGATTGTTTGGAAGTATGTCAAGAATTAGGTGTTATGGGTATTCCTAGTTTTGTAGCATATGCAAACGGAGTAGAAATTGATCGTTTCGTTTCACGCTTTCGTAAGACGAGAGATGAAATTGACAGATTTTTGGAAACATTGCGAAAGGATAGGTGAGGAATATGTCAATTTGGAGAAAACTAGGATCTATGTTGTTTGAAGAAACAGATGCTGATATCATTGTAGAAGATGAATTAGAAGATATCTCATTATCTGAATATAAAGTAGAACAAGCAAAAAAAGAAGAAATCAAAGAAGAAAAGATTATCATAAAAGAAGAACCAAAGATTGTACAACCTGTGGTGGAACCTGTACAAGAGGAAGGTAAAAAATTTGTTAGTATTGAGATAACAGATGAAAAGCCAAAACAGAGCGTTACGACTACGCATTCTGTACAAACGAAACGTATGAATACAACGCCTGTACGAGAAGAAAAAGTAGAGTTTGAGTTTTCACCTGTGATTTCACCGATTTTCGGGTCGAAAGATGATGAAAAGAAACCAAAAGGAAAAGGGTCTTCTCTATCTATTACACTTCCAAAAGCGAAAAAAGCAAATCCTTTAGGAACTGTGATTTCACCGTATTATGGAATTAGTGAATTAGAAGAATTTGAGGCAGAGGCCCAAGAAACAATTGAGAAGAAAGAAAAGAGTAAAACGGAAGATATCTTATCCCCACAAGAAGATATAGAAACATATGTTGACGATGAAGATGTAAATAGTTTGTCTTTAGATGATTTAATTATGGACAATGACATAGATGAAGAGGAAGATGATATCATGCAAATTTCTTTGTTTGGTGAATCTACCCCAATACGTGATAGTGATGATGAAGCAGAAATTAAATAAAAAGAGGTGTTGGAAATGCATTATCATTTTATAGGAATCAAAGGATCAGGAATGGCATCACTTGCGACCATTGTTGCGGATCGTGGAGATGATGTAAGTGGTTCTGATATTGAAAAATATATTTTTACACAGAAACCATTAGAAGAAAGAAAGATTCCTATTACTAGTTTTTCAAAAGAAAATATACATGATCATGATGTTGTTATTATTGGGAATGCGTTTCATGAAGATAACCCAGAAGTTCAAGAAGCACTTGCCAATCCTAGTGTAACGACGTATTGGTATCATGAATTTTTAGGGAAATTAGTGGAAGAGTATACGTCTGTGTCAGTTGCAGGAACACATGGTAAAACAACAACAACAGGAATGGTTTCTCATGTAATGTCACTAGTTGCCCCTACGGGCTATTTGATTGGAGATGGAACAGGGGAAATGCCAGATGCTAGTAAATACTTCATAGTAGAATCATGTGAGTACCAACGCCATTTCTTAGCGTATAAGCCTGAATATGCAATTATTACGAACATTGAACTTGATCATGTGGATTATTATAAAGACATGGAAGATTATTGTGATGCATTTGAAACCTTTGCAAATCAAATAAAAAAAGGAGTAGTTATGTTTGGGGATGATGAAAGTGTAAGAAGTTTACATGTCACATCGAAACATTTATACTATGGGCTAATGGAACACAATGATGTGCAAGCAGTTCATGTTGTGCAAAATGAAGAAGGGATGTCCTTTGATGTTCTTTATAAAAAAATGCACTTTGGTAGTTTTAAACTTCCATTTGTTGGGAAACCTTTATTATGGAATAGTCTTGGTGTAATTGCACTTGGAATCATGGAAGGTTTAAGTGCAGAAATACTACAAGAAGGGTTACAGTCCTTTCCAGGTGTGAAACGTCGTTTCACAACAGAGGAACAAGGTGATAATGTGTATATTGATGATTATGCCCATCATCCAACGGCTGTAAAGTATATGATTGAAGCAGCAAAAATAAAATATCCTGGTAAGAAAGTGATTGCGGTTTTCAAGCCGGATCGCTTCTCACGTATCTTTTATTTTATGGATCGATTTGCGGAAGAATTGGATCAAGCAGATGAAGTCTACTTGTGTCATTTTCCAGAAAATGCAGCAAAAGAGGATGGCATTGATATTACCATTGAAGACTTAGCCAACAAGTGTAAACATGCGGTTGTCATCAAAGAAGATGAAGAAGCAGCGAAGATGTTAGCACAGCAAGGACCAGCGGTTTATCTGTTTATGAGTAGTAAAGATATCTATAAATTAAAAAATATTGTAAAGGGTTTTCATTAATTGTTGAAAAAAGTTACAAAGTAAGTTAAAATGATAAATGAGGTGTTTCTATGGGATTAGATCAATTATTTGAATTAACAAGTCAAGTGGCTTCTACAGCACTGCCAATACTGGGTGTTATAGTGCTCATATTTTTGGCAATTTTCGTTAAACATTTGATTTGTGTTATGAAAAGCGCAAATGAAGCGGTGATCAGTATGAAAAAAACATTGGATACAACCAATCGTCAGTTGGAAACACTGGATAAACCTTTGAATACGCTGAATGAACTAAGTGAAACGGTGGATTGTGTTCATGAAGCTAGCAAAACTGCTGTGCGTTCAACGATTGTGACTGTAATTGAAAATTTTTCTTCCATTAAAGATTGGGTAATGTCCGTTGTTAGTAAAGATAAGACAAATGGTAAAACCCCAGCTGATGAAGAAGGAGAGTAGCTTATGGAACCAAATGAATATGCGGAACAAGCAGAAAATTTAGAAAAAGAAGCGAAATTCACCATCATCTCTATGGATGATGATGACACAAGTGATAAGAAAAAAATATTAGATGATGCAAAAGAAGAAATTAACCGTCTATACCGAGAATTTCGCGAATGGCTAGCAGGGAGTATCAACTCTGAAGAAGTGAGTGAAAAACTAGAACGTTTAAAACAAGAAACTACGAATCTTATCAATCGTACAAAAGAAAGCGTACAAGCATTTCAAGAACGTGAGGATGTACTTGCGGGCAAAGAAAAAGCAAAAGAGTTTGGAAATAAACTCGTGGACACGTTGCAAGATGGAATCCATGAAGTGATGAAGAACGATACGGTTTCAAAAGTAGTGGATAGTGTGAATGATACCATTGATAATGTGCGTCATGATGAGCGTGTAGTAGATGGTGTAAAGAAGATGAAACAGGGAACGTTAAAAATTGCGGAGAGCGCTTTTAATGGGTTGAAACGTGTACTAAACACGGAGAATGATCACAATGATGATCAGAAGGGATAATGTATTATGAAAAGAATTACGATTTACGATGTAGCGAAAGAAGCTGATGTATCGCTGGCAACCGTATCCCGTGTTATCAACGGAAGTGAAGTTGTTCGTGAAGATACACGAGTGAAAGTGCAGGAAGCAATTGAAAAACTGGGTTATAAGCCAAATGCAATTGCACAGGGGCTTGCTTTACAAAAAACCACAACGATTGCGTTGATTGTACCAGAAGCTAGTTATTTCTACACTGGACAAATTATCAATGGGTTAATTGATGTAGCAAAAATTTATAAATATAACATTATGTTACACACAACTACAGAAGGTATTACAGAAATGAATGATATCATCGAAAATATCATCAAATCTCGTGTAGATGGTGTTGTGATTTTTAATGATAAATTGAACAAAGAAGAATTAAATCAATTAACACGCTATCAAGTACCAATCGTTGTGATTGGAAACCGTATGAGTGATGAAACTGTTGGTTCTGTTTATGTAGATTATGCAAAACTTGTATATGACTATGCAATGGGTTGTATCAAAGCAGGGAAAACAAATATTGCGTTGATTGAAGACCGTAAAAATCCTGCAATGATCAAACAGTTAAACGAAGGTTTACAAAAAGCATTTGCTGAGAATGGCTTGAAGTTTGAAAACTTCTTGGCAATTCCTAAAGAATATCGTTCTTCTTACTTATTCTTAAAAGAATATATGAAACAAGGAAAGAAACATGATGTTGTAATTACATATCGTGATTCTCAAGCAATGGCTGTTATGAATACTGCCAAAGAAGCAGGTATTAGTATTCCAGATGATATGGAACTTGTTTGTATCTTAGATAGTAAATACAATGCGATGGCGCGTCCTCAAATCTCAGGATTTAAAATCCCTGACTACGATTTAGGTGCTGTTGCGATGCGTTTATTGACGAAGATGTTGCATGAAGATAACGAAGTAACAGATAAAGAAATTGAGTTAAGTTACATTTATACACCTAGAAAATCTACAAAATAGTTGACAAGTATACGATTAAAATCTATACTATGAAATATTAGCGATGAAGAGAAAAGAACATGATGGAAATGCTTAGAGAGGCGATTGGTTGGTGAAAAATCGCAGATGAAAGTCATGCATACAACTCGGAGCTGCTTTATGCAAAGTAAAGCCGTGTCTCACGTTACGAGATTGAGTGCTCTATGAATTACATAGAGAACTAAGGTGGTACCACGTTTATGACGTCCTTGGATAAAAGGACGTTTTTTTATGAGAAAGGATATGAAATTATGAAATTATTTGATGAACTAAAATGGAGAGGACTTGTAAATGATGTAACGAGTCCTGCACTAGAAGAAAAACTAAATAATGGAGGGTTAACATTCTATATCGGAACTGACCCTACTGGAGATAGCTTGCATATTGGACATTATTCAAGTCTATTGTGTGCTCGCCGTTTAAAGGAACATGGACATCATCCAATTATGCTTGTTGGAGGTGCTACAGGGTTTATTGGAGATCCAAAAGCTACAGGCGAACGTAACATGTTGACAAAGGAAATTCTAGAACATAACTATGTTTGTTTAAGTAAGCAAATCAAAGAATTGTTTGGGTTTGAAATGGTAAACAATTTAGATTGGACAAAAGATATCACGATTATTGATTTCTTACGTGATTATGGAAAATACTTCAATGTAAGCTATATGATCAACAAAGATACAGTACGTCGTAGATTAGAATCTGGAATTAGTTATACAGAATTTTCATATATGATTTTACAATCTCTAGATTTCTTACACCTATTTGAAGATAAAGGTTGTACATTACAAATTGGTGGACAAGATCAATGGGGTAATATTACGAGCGGATTAGAATTGATTCGTAAAAAACATGGCGCAGATGTAGAGTGCTATGGTATGACGATGCCATTGATTACAAAAGCAGATGGTTCTAAGTTTGGGAAGAGTGAATCTGGAAATGTTTGGTTGGACAAAGAAAAAACATCTCCATATGAAATGTACCAATTCTTAGTGAATGCAGAAGATGAAAAAGTCATTGATTATCTAAAGAAGTTGACGTTCTTAAGCAAAGAAGAAATTGATGATCTTGAAGAGAAGGTAAACGTTGATGCCGGAAGAAGAGAAGCACAAAAAGCATTGGCAAAAGAAGTCGTTTCTTTCCTTCATGGAGAAGACGAGTACAACAAAGCCTTGAAAATTACAGAAGCATTATTTAGAGGGAATATCAAAGATTTAGAAAAAGATGAAGTAACGGATGCATTGAAAGGCTTTGAGAAAAGAAGCATAGATGATAATCTAATGTTAGTAGATGCATTGGTTGCGGCTGGAATTGCGAGCAGTAAGCGAGAAGCCAGAGAATGGATTACGCAAGGTTCTGTACAAATCAATGGTGATAAAGTTACAGATTGCGAATTTGTTGTATCAAAGGCAAATGCGATTTCAAATAGCGATACCTTAATTAAAAAAGGAAAACGTAATTATTTTGTAATTACACAAGCGTAGGGAAAGACAGAGTGGAGATTATCTACTCTGTTTTATTTTTGTTATCGCAAAACCTGTACAAACATCATAGTATAAATCAAAGGAGGGGACATTTTGAAGATTGCGGTGATTTGCAGTGATGATCGAATGATACAAATTTACGATAATTTATCAAAATCCTTTTGTGTAATGGATGTTTATAATGTGAATGATTTAGAGACGTGCAAAAGAGAAATTGATGTATTGGTGTTACCAGTAAAAGGCGTGGATAAAGAAGGGAAAATTGCTTGTATACGACAAAAAGATGAATTCTGGAGTGAATTAAAAGAAAGTATTCTTATTTTCTGTGGTTTGCGAAATGAATTTTTAGAGAAACTTCCATATCAAACATATTACTATATGGAAGATCAAGGAGTCATTCGTGATAATGCGATTTTAACAGCAGAGGGTGTCTTGAATGAACTCATTGGTTGTTGTGCTAGAAGCATTTATGATATACAAGTAGATGTGATTGGATATGGAAATTGTGGTAAAGTCATTTATGATATCCTTCATAATCTACACGTAAATACGCGCGTGATAAGAAGAACTTGCGAGAAGCAAGAAGATTTCATTGAAGTGAATGAGTATACAACATGTGGAGATGTTATCATTAATACTTCGATAGGGGATGTGTTAAATAGAGAGAGGATGCAACAATGGACCAAAAGACCAGTTATCATTGATATTGTTACTCCTGATGTGATCGATATGGATGCAGCTAGGGAATTGGGGATTTGTATTATCAAAGCTGGAAATCTACCTGGACGTTTTGCAAGTGTTACCGCTGGAAATATAATCGCTGAGTTTATAAGGGGGAAGTTAAGCAATGAAGGGTAAGCGGATTTTGTTTGGTATATGTGGCTCGTTTTGTAATCATCATGCAATACTGATAGAGCTAGAAAAGTTATGTGTGAACAATGATGTTGTTTGTGTGGTGAGTGAAAATGTATACTCTTGTTCTACTAGATTCTTTGAAAACATAGAATTTTTAAAGAGGGTAGAATCAATTACCAAGCATGATATTATTCATACGATTGTAGAAGCAGAAAAAGTTGGACCAAATAACGATATGGATATCATGGTTATTGCGCCTATGACTGCGACCGTTGCTGCAAAGCTTGCACATGGGATATACGATCATCCAGTGACTCTTGCGGCAAAAGCAATGATTCGTAATAAGAAGAATGTGGTGTTTGGTATTGCAAGTAACGATGGATTAGGAATAAGTGGTCCTAATGTTATGCGCTTATTAGCAACAAAAAATATCTATGCAATTCCATTTCGTCAAGATGCTCCATTTAAAAAAGAGCGAAGCATTGTTGCGGAATGGACATTATTGGAAAGTGCATTAGATGAAGCAATTGTTCATAAACAGATTCAACCAATTCTATTAGGAGGGAATTAGATGCAAGAGATTATGACTGCACTGATTACGCCGTTTAAGGAACATGATGAAATTGATTTTGATGCTTTGGGTTATTTGGTAGAAGAGCAGATAAGCCAAGGGTGTGATGGCTTAATTGTATGTGGAACAACAGCAGAAGTACCAACTCTTACAAGAACAGAGAAAGTACAAATTCTAGACTTTGTAATTGAACGTGCACAACATAGGGTTCCTATTTGGTATGGGTGTGGTTCTAATTGTACAAGATTAGCAATTGAAAATTGCTTGGAAGTAGAAAATCGAGATATTGCTGGAGTGTTGTTGGTTACGCCGTATTATAATCGACCAACCCAACAAGGCTTATATGAACACTTTAAGAAGATATCACAGTGTATTCATCATTCTATTATGTTGTATAACATTCCCTCTAGAACAGGCTGTACGCTGGAGTGTGATACTTTGTTGAGGTTATTGGATGAATGTCCAAACATTGTTGCGTTAAAACATGCATCAAAAGATCTTGATTTAGTAAAATGTGTAATGAAACAATATCCAAAGTTTCGTGTTTATAGTGGAGAGGACGGATATTTTGTGGAGTCTTTTGAAGCTGGTGCAATGGGAGTGGTTTCTGTAATGTCACATATGATTCTTCCACAGATGAAAAGCTTTATAGAAGGTGGATGTCAAGATGAGGAGCTAGGAAACATGTTATATGAGTGTGCAGAAAAAATATTCTGTGAAGCATCTCCTTCTCCAGTGAAATATATGTTATGTCGCAAAGGTGTTTGTAAGAATGTATTACGTTTACCAATGGTTCCAATAAGCTATGGAAAGGAATTCATGTTAGATGCGTGGATGGCAGAAAATGACACATTTTTACAGGGAGGAATGGTATAGTAAATTTGGTGATATAAATGCTTGCGGTGAAAGTGTTTGATGAAGAACATGAAGATGATCTAAGTGATGCAATCAATGAATTTTTAAGAGATAACGAAGATATCAATGTCTTGGATATCAAGTTTTCAAGTGCCATATGTGAAGGTGAAGAGGAACAGACCTATTGTTTTTCAGCGATGTTGATTTATTCTTCATAAGACAAGGAAATCCTCACATACTACGTATTGGAGGTGTTATCATGCAGAAGAAAACTGAAATTTTATGCAGTGTCGCAAATTGTGTTTATCACAAAGATGCACATTGTGAAGCTGAAACAATTTCCGTGGCATGTGATAATTGTGTAATACCAAATTCATGCTGCGAAACTGAATGCAATTCTTTCCGTAACAAAAACGAAAGATAGGGAACGGTCCTCACGGATCGTTTTATTTTTGATATCCTGTAACATGAAAATATGATATAATAATGCAGAGGTGATTTCATGCGCAAGCTTATCGTTTTATGGATTGCTATGATCATGCTAGTGAGTGGTTGCTCTAACACGAAAATAGATGATAAAGAAAACATGAAAAATTACGAAAATTTCATTGATACAGTAATGACCAATCAAGGGATCGAATCAAAAATCATTCCCTTTGACTATAAATTAAATGTATATAAACAAAAGGATAATTCCTATCAATATGAACTCTTAGTATCAAATCCAAGAAGTGCTATGTATAATGTTCAAGCGATTGCAGTTAATCCGGATGTAGATAGCAATACAAATGTACATCCTTGTTTAGGGTTATTAGGTGAAGATGCACAATTAGATTTTCATATGGTTCCATTTCAGTCGAATGCAGAAATGGGGTTTTATAAAGGATTTTCTTTAGAGGGTGTTAGTGATTCAGAACAATTTGAATTATATGTTATGGTTACATGGAAAGATTCCGCTTTAGTAAATGATCATCGTGTGTTTTTTAATGTGAGCTTTGTTCAAGAAGCTGATGATAATGAAAATGGTGCGAAGGAAACTGCAGAAACAAATAATGAGTGAGGCTAAAATATGAGTGAAACAAAGAATATGTCAAAACGCAAGCAATCAATGTTGCTTGGAGGTTTGATATCCAGTGCTGGTATTTTTATATCGAAATTTCTAGGTTTGATTTATGTCATTCCTTTTAATTATATTTTACAAACAAATGAAAATCAGAGTTATTATTATACGACTTATAATATTTATTCTTATATCTTAACGATTGCGACTGCGGGATTACCATTTGCGATAGCTACTTTAATTGCGAAATATAGTAGTCGAGGTGATTATAAAACTTGTCTGTTAGTAAAAAAGATTTCATTTATAACGATGGCAGCGTTTGGATTTGTTTGTATGTTATGCATGATGCTAGGTTCTGGTATGATTGCGAAAGTAACTTGTCCTGAAGATTTAGATGTGAACATTATGAAGAATGTAATTATCATCATTTCTTTGGCTGTCTTTATCATCCCAGTGTTAAGTTCACTTCGTGGGTTTTATCAAGGCTTAAAAGAACTTCAAATTTATTCTATGTCTCAGGTATTAGAACAATTGGTACGTATTATCTTTTTGTTAACCTTTGGGGCGTTGATTGTTTATGTGTTCAATCAAGATGCTGTATGGGCCTTATACTTTAGTGTATTTGCGGCTAGTGTATCGGGATTTTTAACCATTTTCTATATTCGATGGAAAGGAAATCATCGTCTGATTGAAGTGAAAGAATTGGCAAGAACGCAAGAGTTAAAACCAGCTAAAGATGCGAACGTTGTATTTAAGGAATTATTGTTTGTAGCGATACCGTTTTTGTTAATTTCTATTTTTGGGTATTGTGATGCGATTGTAAATCAAATGGATTTAAAGCCTGGTCTTGCGGCGTTTGGAGAGATGGCATATACGGCAGAAGTAAATACTTCTGTATTTGGAAGGGCAACAAAAATTATTGCGATTCCAATGGTATTGGCACCAGGGTTTTCTGCGGCGATTATACCATATATCACTTCTGCGTTGGAACATAAAAATATGAAACTTGTACGTAAGAATATAACAGAATGTATCGAATCTGTATTATACATTGCGATTCCAGTTTGTTTTGCTTTATTTGTATTTGCGAAACCGATTATGTTTGTATTGTTTCCACATGTAGACAATGCGCAGCTTGCACTGGATACCTTTACGATGAAATGGTATGCGTTGGAAGCACTTTGTGCTACGGTATGCCCAGTGTTTTCATCCATTGTAATGGCGATTGGATACCGTAAGAAAATCGTAATCAATACGATGTTGTTTGCTCTTATTAAGATAGCGACGAATCGTTTATTTATTACGTGGTGGGGAATTCCTGGTATGGTATTGTCGAGTGCTTTTGCATACGCTGTATTTACCATTTTAAATGTGTATGTTATACAGAAATATTTCCATGTGAATTGGAAGTATACATTTCGAAAACTTATCTTCATTGTTCTTGGAGTTCTAGGATTTTATTTGCTATCCTTGTTGTTTACAAGTCTTGGATGGATTGATCATCATTCTTCTAAGATGGTATCACTTCTGTATTTGATGTTGATGGGATTAGCTTGTTGTGGGGTGTATTTTGCGATTACTGCATTCTGTAATATTCCTCAGACGATTTTCCATTTTGATTTAGGTAAGATTTTTTCCAAAATAAAAGCGAAGGTAAAACGCGCATGATACGATTAGATAAATATCTTGCACATGCGGGCATCGGAACTAGGAAAGAAGTAAAGCAATGGATACGCAAGAAACATGTAAGTGTGAATGGTGTTATATGTATAAAAGATGATACACATATTGATGAAACAAGCGATGAAGTTGTGTTAGATGGTGAGCGCATTCAATATGATCGTGTAGTTTATATTATGCTTCATAAGCCAGATGGCGTTGTGAGTGCAACAAGTGATGCACAATATCAAACGGTACTAGAATGTATTGATACCATCATTCCAAAAGATTGTTTTCCGGTAGGACGTTTGGATATCGATACGGAAGGTTTATTGTTGATTTGTAACGATGGAAAATTAGCACATGCTTTATTATCTCCAAAGAAACATGTCGATAAAACATACTATGTAGAAATCAGAGAACCATTAGAAAAAAGTGATATTGAACTCTTAGAGAGTGGTACCATAACGTTGGATGATGAAGTGTTAAAACCTGCTAAAGTCGAAATAATAGATGATACTTCTATATATTTAACGATACAAGAAGGGAAATATCATCAAGTAAAAAGAATGTTACAAGCAGTACATAATGAAGTCTTGTTTTTGAGAAGAGAGCGTATGGGCTCTTTGGTACTAGATACAGCATTAAAGCCAGGGGAATGGCGCTACCTAACAGAAGAAGAAATACAAGCATTAAAAAATAATCATTCATAAAAGAAGAGAAAGAAGGTTGAATCTTATGCGTTTTGTAGACATCATTGAAAAAAAGAAACAACGTCAGGAATTAACAAAAGAAGAACTACATTTCTTTATCGATGGATATGTAAAAGATGAAATACCAGATTATCAAGTTTCTGCATTGTTAATGGCAATCTATTTTAATGGTATGAATGAAAAAGAAACTGCCATTTTAACAGATGAAATGTTAAATAGTGGAGATAGAATTGATTTATCTAGTATTCAAGGGTTAAAATGTGATAAGCATTCTACTGGTGGAGTTGGAGATAAAACGAGTTTGTCTTTAGCGCCAATGGTTGCGGCTTGTGGTGGTAAAGTTGCGAAGATGTCTGGTAGAGGTTTAGGACATACTGGCGGGACGTTAGATAAAGTAGAATCCATTGATGGATTTCAAGTGAATTTATCTCAGGATACATTCATTGAACAAGTGAACCGTATTGGATTATCTTTGATTGGACAAAGTGGTACACTTGTTCCTGCAGATAAGAAGTTATATGCTTTACGTGATGTGAGTGCAACGGTAAATTCTATTCCTTTGATTGCATCTAGTATTATGTCAAAGAAACTTGCGGCTGGTGCAGATACAATTTTATTGGATGTGAAATTTGGTGAAGGAGCATTTATGGATACTCCTGAAAAAGCAGAGGAATTATCACGTAACATGATTTCTATAGGACATCATTTCCATAAAGATGTACGCGCCATGATTTCAAATATGAATCAACCTTTAGGAAATGCAATTGGCAATGCGCTAGAAGTAAAAGAAGCAATTGCTACACTGAAGGGGGAAGGTCCTCAAGATTTTACAGACTTATGTCTACAAGCAGGCAGTATCATGCTTGTACAGTCCAAATTGGCGGGCAATGTTGATGAGGCTAGGGAAATGCTTGTCGAATCTATTACAAGTGGCAGAGCGCTTAAAAAGCTTATAGAAATGGTAGAGGCACAATCTGGAAATGTAGAACAAATCAAAGATCCTAGTTTGTTACCACAAGCAAAAGAAATCTTAGAAATCACAACTAAAGAAAGCGGATATATAAAAGATCTTCATGCATTGAAACTTGGTACTTTAGCAATGCAATTGGGTGCTGGACGTATGGTAAAAGAAGATGATGTAGATCCTGCAGTAGGGATTGTATTGAATAAAAAAGTGGGAGATGAAGTACAACAAGGAGATATTCTTGCCTATGTACATATCAATCAACCATTACCAACGAACTGGTTAACAGAGTTCTATGATGCATTTATCTTCACGAAGGAACACGTAGAAAAAACAGGTCTTATTTATAAAATCATCAACGATTAGGAATGTGAAAACATTCCTTTTTTCTTATGATAAACCCCCATATCCTTGCCATACTAATCCTAAGGATGTGACACTATGGATAAGAAAAAGAAATATGTACTCTATTCTTTAAACTTTTTTGTATTTTTTGCTATATCTATGGTAAACACACAAATGATTCCTTTCTTAAGCAAGGTAGGGTATGATGTGATACAAAGAGGTTACATCCTAGCAGGTACTGCAGTTGTCGCAATACTAGGTCAGTTTCTTTTTGGTTATTTATGCGATCGCTCCCAAAAAACGAAGAAGGTCTTTTTTTTCGCATATCTATTATTGATTGCAGGTAGCCTAGGTATGTTTTTATATCAAAAGCAAATGTTCTTTTATCATCTGTTCGTTGTTTCCATTATGTCAGGTATGGTAAAGGTGATTATGGGATTAGATGAAACATGGATGCTGGAAATTGATAGTGAGCATTATGGTAAGTTACGTGCAGCTGGGGCGTTGGGATTAACTATAGGTTCTCCTATCGCAGGGTTTCTTGTTAAAGCGTTTCACTATATTTCATTACTAATAACATTTTGTCTCGTATCTTTTTTTATCCTATATTTATTAAAAGAAGTTCAGGATACAAAACGTAAAGAAAGTGAAACAATTAAATTATCCTCTATAAAAAGCATTGTATGTAATAAACAATATATTCTTTTGGTGCTTATTTACTTATTGGTCTATATGATTGGAACCGCTGATCAATATGTTGTCATTGATAAAATGCTCTCCATTGGTTCTAGCAATGCGCAAATCGGAATTAAATGGGCTTTACAATCCTTTATGGAAGTACCCTTATTTCTCTTTGCGAGTGCTATATTAAAGCGTTACAAAACAGGTACTCTGTTGTTGTTTGGTACTGTGATGTATGCGATTAAATTTATACTATATGGCTTTTTTCAATCAAGCTGGGGTATTATATGGAGTGCATCTTTGCAATTGCTCACACTTCCTATTATTATGTTGACGAGTAAAGTGTTAATCAAAGAAGTGACTCCAAAAGAAATGTTTAATAGTGCTCAAATGTTTGCGATGGCTATTTTCATTGGTGTAAGTGGACTTATTACACCTTTGATTACTTCTTATGTATCACATGCGCTTGGGTATGATAAAACGCTATATTTGGTGGCAGGATTTGCGATATTCCCATTGCTTTTGATTCTTTATTACCAACGTTTGCGTAAAAAAGCAGACAAGTCTTGAAATCTTCGCTTTTATTTTCTATAATAGGTATAGATGAAGACTGTGAAACCCTACGATAGTGGGTTATGATGGAGGCTCTTGATCATGTATACAAGAGCCTTTTCTTAAGGAGGAAACACCATGGAGTTTACAATAGAAAAGAAAGATAGTATCTATAGTATCAAAGAAGATGGAAGAACTATCTTCACGTGTGATCATAGTTATGATGACAAACTTCTTTCTTTGTATTTACGAAATATATATGGAGATGAAGCACTTAGTGTGTTTCAAATAAAGAAATGGTATAGTACTATACAGCCAGGACGTGCACTTGATTTTACAATTTATGAACAAGATGCAAAAATGGGCGAACTTCATGGAATTAAAGGAGCTTTTGAATTTGCATTTCAAGGAGTAACCTATCGATTCTATTCTGGATTAGAAGATGGGGTACGTATTGTAAAATGCTTTGATAGAGAAAAGTGTTGTGGAATTATGGAACTGGGAGAAACTTGTAAAGTATCATTCTACAATAGTACATTAGGTTCTTTGATGTCTATTCTTACAGTGTTGTTAGATGGATATATTAAACATGAACATTTCTCACAGGATTTATATCTTAGTAAATGTAGCGAAGAAATGAAGGAAGTAGCATAAAAATTGACATAATAAAGGATCTTGTATTGTAAAATGAAATGAGGCGATTTCATGACAATACAAGATTTTTTTATTATCTGGCAAGACATAGGTTTGTTGTTGTATGCAATACTGAAAGCTTTTTTACCTCTTCCATCATTGGAAGTAATTTTGGTACCTCTTTGTATGCATTCTCCAGAAAAGTGGATTCTCTATTCCATTGAAGGTGCGATAGGAACCTGTATTGGTGGAGGAATAGGGTACTATCTAGCCCATCGTTTTGGTCGTAACATCCTACAACATATGGCAAGTGAAAAAGATATGGATGCAGGAGAACGCTTGATGAATCGCTATGGGATGCTTGCGGTGTTTATTGGTGGAATTACACCTATTCCAGACTTTCTATTGGCGTATTTAGCTGGTTTCACCAATATGAACTTTATAAAATTCTCCTTGTGCGATGGATTTGCACGATTGTTAAGAAGTTTACTTGTAACGTATTGTTTATATCAATTGGGAAGTGTTGTGAACGTAGATTCCTTTGGTACTTGGTTTTCTTTGATAATAATACTTTGGCTCATCCTTCGTTGGTGGAAGGAAAAACGTCACTTACAAACAATATCTAAGAAATAAGGAAGTATTTGATCGTTCTCCATTTTTTCTGGATGCCACTGTACTCCATAAACAAAATGTTCATTATCTTCAAATGCTTCCACGAAACCTTCGTTGGATACAGCGGCCACTTTTAGTTGACTGGCTAACGTTGCTATGACTTGATGATGATAGCTATTTACAAGTACGTCTTCTGCATACATGGTGCTTAAAAAACTATCTTCACAAATGTGAAGAAGATGTTCATGTTGCTTTGCATGGGTATCTTCTTCTATGTGTTGTATTAAGTTTCCTTTCAAGTATACGTTGATCATTTGCATCCCTCTACATATTCCAAGAATTGGCTTATGTGCAGTATAAAAAGCATCAATACATGCGAAATCAAAATGATCCATGGCTCTTTCATAAGTTTGGACATGAGGATTACGTAATTGCTTTACATAATAACTTTGTACATCATAGCCTCCTGGAATGATCAAACCATTACAAATCTTTTTTGCCTTTTCAAGTGATGCATAAGAGCAGATAGGGAAGACAGCCGCCCCTAAATTTACAATCGCATTTACATAACTTTCATTCACAAACCATTTAAACATAGAATCAAAACGTTCAATACGCATTACAATACCAATGATTTTCATATTGTCACCTCTAGGTTAACGTATGTAAAAAAAAGAAAAAGGTTCTTATGGAAACCTTTTTCCTTGCCATGTATCTCTTCGCTTCATTTCTTTATCAATATCATTTAAGACGACTACTTTCTTCAATGTCCAAGAAGGTGTAATCAATTGTTCTTTAACTCCATCTCCTGTTAAGCGTTGTATGATAATTTCAGGAGGAAGTACTTCCAATTGACGAATCACGATATCGATATATTCTTCTTTTGTTAACACATGAAAGGGTTCTTCTCTATATTCCTGTGCCATCTTCGTGTGCTCCATGATGTGTAACATATGAATCTTAACGGCATGAATTGGGAGTGTAGAAATTGCTTTTACGCTTTCAACCATCATATCTGCACTTTCATTAGGAAGTGAATTGATGATATGTACACATATTTTGATATCGCTTTTTTCTAACATGTGTACACAATCTAAGAAATCTTGATACGTATGTCCGCGATTGATTTGTAACGCAGTACTATCGTGAATACTTTGTAGACCCAATTCCATCCATACTTCTTTCTTTTTTGCGTAGGAGTTGAAATAATCGATTTTCTCTTGGTCTAGACAATCCGCACGAGTTGCGATACTAATGGCTTGAATGTCATCGTTTTGAAAAAATGGTTCGAATGTTTCTTTGAGTTTAGAAAGGGAGGCGTATGTATTTGAAAATGCTTGAAAATATGGCATAGGCATACCAGTAGGCCATTTCTTTCGCATTCTTTCCGTACCTTCTATATATTGTGTTTGTAAACTATCGTGGATATCACCAGCGTAATCTCCACTTCCCATAGAACTACAGAACGTACACCCTCCACTGCCACAAGTACCATCACGATTGGGACAAGAAAAGTTTGCGTTTAACGCAACTTTAAAGACTTTATTATGAAAACGATGCTTTAAATAATAGTTCCATGTATGATAACGCTTGTTATCGTCACTGAAAGGAAAAGGATTATTGAATGTCATTTTATCACCGCACTTATTTTACCATAGGACTAGAATAACGTAAATGAATTACGATATATATAAATAATTGTGAGTACTTTCAAAGTAATATTCGGCAGGCCATTTCATTTCAAAGAAAAATTATTTACAAAGTTCAACATTGCTATAGTACTTTGTAATAAGTTTAGTCTTGGTCATGTAGTTTCCACGACCCTTTACTGAAAATCGTTTGTTATTTCTCTTATATTTCACAATAGTCACTTTTCTATAGGAAAATTAAAAAAGTAATTCAGTATATGGTTGTCAAATGGGTACTTACAAAAATAATTAAAAAAATATATTTCTATAAAAAAATGGTAGAATAGAAAAGAAGAGTAAATTTAAAAAATTCTTAATAATCTACTGTTTATTTTTTTAAACAAATGTGAGATAATAATTGCACACAAAATTCTATAGAAAGGGGGTATCGCGTTCATGAGTACCGGAAAGAAAGTAATACAATGTAAAAAATATCCAATCACGTATACGCTCGTAATAAAACAAGTAAAAAATATAAATATGCGCATCTCCCAAAACGGAGAAATCGTTGTAAGCGCGAATCCTTTTGTGCCTATGGAAAAGATTGATGAATTTGTATCTAGTAAAGTTTCTTGGATTGTGTCTCATCAAGAACAAGTATTAAAAAGACAAGCGTTTACCATTTATGATGAAAATTGTATTATGCTATTTGGTAATCATTTAAAAATCAAACGTTCTATTGGTAAATATAATCATGTAAGTTATGATAAAACAACACTTTTTGTACAAAGCAAAGATAATGGAAATTACGATAAAATCATTCGTCAGTTCCTAGATAAATTATGTCGTGATGTGTTTATGGATATCGTGACATTAACACATCGTTCATTGAGTGATTATCAACTTCCATTTCCAGAGGTTAAGATACGTGAAATGAAAAGCAGATGGGGAAGTTGTACACCAGTCAAAAATTTAATTACCTTAAATAAAAAACTTATTCATTACCCATTTGAGTTTATCGAGTATGTTATATTACATGAATTTGTGCATTTTATTCAACCGAATCATTCAAAAGCATTCTATCATGTAATAGAAAATTATATGCCGGATTATAAATCGAGAATGGAAATGATCAATCATTTGGAGTGATAGTATCACTCCTTTTTTTCTAGGAGGAATTTTATGGAAGTCAAACGTAAACGTACATGGTGTCTCGTTGTTGTGTTTTGTATTGTCATTGTAGGGCTTTATTCAAGAAGTACATATCCTTTTCCAATGTTTTTAAAAGCTTATTTAGGTGATGTCTTATGGACGAGTATGGTATATTTTCTACTAGTTTTATGTTTTCCTAATGTGAAAGCAAGTACTGCTTTTATAATTGCATTATTAGGTAGTTTTTTTGTTGAATTCTCACAACTCATATCCAATCCAACGCTAGATTATTTACGCACAACATTTCTTCGTTATATAATAGGTCAAGGATTTGTGTGGAGTGATCTTATTTGTTATTGTGTAGGTGCTGTTTTTGCGTATATATTGGATGTACAATGGATTTTTAAAGTAAAGAAAAAGAGGCCATAGCCTCTTACAAATCTCGTCCAATTACTTGGGCGATTTTTCTTCCTTTCTCAATAACATCCGCAAATCTTTCTGGTTTTAAAGATTGTGCTCCATCACTCCATGCATTCTCAGGATCGTTGTGTACTTCAATGATGAGACCATCTGCCCCAGCTGCGATTGCCGCAAGGGAAGCACTTTCTACCAATCTCCAATCTCCAGTCGCATGACTTGGATCAATGACGATAGGTAAGTGAGTTTTCTCTTTGATAATTGGAATAACGCTTAAATCTAAGGTATTTCGTGTATAGGTTTCAAACGTACGAATTCCACGTTCACAGAAAATCACATTTTCATTTCCCTCAGACATGATATATTCCGCAGCCATAATCCATTCTTCAATAGTATTTGCCAATCCACGTTTTAACAATACTGGTTTATTTACTTTTCCTACTGCCTTTAATAAATCGAAATTTTGCATATTACGTGCACCGATTTGAATCAAATCAACATGTTCTACGAATTCATCTATTTTATCTACGCTCATTAGTTCTGAAACGATAGGTAAATGATATTCGCTACGTGCATGTTCCATACAAGCGATACCTTCACTCCCCATTCCTTGGAATGCATAAGGACTTGTTCTTGGTTTATATGCACCACCACGTAACATATCTCCACCAGCTTTTTTTACATCTTTAGCAATTTGCATAATCTGGCTTTCTCCTTCGACGGAGCATGGACCACCAATGACTACGATTTTTTCATTTCCTCCAATTTTAATACCAGCTACATCTACAATGGTATCTTCTGGATGAAATAAGCGGTTTGCTTTTTTGTAAGGAGCAGCGATTCTTGTGACGTGTTCTACAAAAGGGTGCGCTTTAATCAATTTGTCATCCAATTTTGATGTATCTCCAACAAGACCGAATACGTTGAATTCATCTCCTTGGATCATTGTAACTGCTAATCCTTTATCTTCAAAGTTACGTATGAGCTTTTCTACTTCTAATTTAGGTGCATCCTTCTTTAATGTAATAATCATACAATTTATCCTCTTTCTTAATCTGTGATAGCGGCCATGAGAATGCTACGATAGGCATCTTCAATTTCGTTCACTGTTTCTTCAATCTCCGTATTGTTCACTGCGATATATGCAGCATATTTTTGGTATAAGTGGTAACGTTCATCGTGTAGTTGTTGCAAAGCATCTTTACTTTTTGATAAAGGACGATTTGGATCAGCACTGATGAGTTTGTTAATATCACGATCAATAAAAATCGTAATTCCATTTTGGCGCAGGTAATCCATGTTGATTTTGTTCTTGATGGTTCCTCCACCAGTCGCAATGATTTTATTGTTTTCTTTTGCTAGTTCAATAGCAACTTCTGTTTCAATCGCACGGAATCCAGCTTCTCCAGATTCTTCGAAGATTTCTGGGATGCTCTTACCAGCTTTTTCTATAATTTTATCATCTAAGTCAATGAATTCTTTATTCATACGTTGTTCTAACATTTTACCAATGGTTGTTTTTCCCGCACTAGGCATACCAATCAATACAATATTACAACGTTGTTTCAACATATCTTGGAAAATCGTATCGATTACATCATCATTAACAGTCTTATCAAGGAAGTGTTCTACAGATTGTTTTGCTTGTGCAATTAACATTTCTAAACCCATAACACGTTGTATTCCTTCTTCCTGTGCTTCGAAGCATAAACGCGTAAGAATTGGATTATAGATGACATCCATTACACTCTTACAGTTTGGAAACATAGTGATATCGATAGGAGCATTGCCTATTTTTGGATACATTCCAATAGGGGATGTATTGATGATGATTTCTGCATCCAAATGCTTCGCAAAGCATTCATCATAAGAAATAGCACCATTTCCAGCAACGATATCTACGATGATCATTTCTTTTGCTTGTTCATGGTTTACGACTGCTTGAATAGCTGCAGATGCACCACCATTCCCAATCACAAGTACTTTTTTGCCTTGCATTTGTACGTTGTGTTTTTTCACCATATATAAGAAACCAGTAAAGTCAGTGTTATAGCCATGTAATTTACCATCACGGTTTACAATTGTATTCACAGCACCAATTGCTTTTGCATGTGGATCAATTTCATCTAGATAAGGCATAACATCCTTTTTGTAAGGAATCGTTACATTGATAGCAGTAAAGTCTTTCTTTTCCATAAAATCTTTGAACTCATCTTTGTCCAAAGGAATCAAATCAAATTTGTAATCTGCAATTCTCTCGTGAATTTCTTTTGAAAAACTGTGTCCTAGTTTTTCACCTATTAGTCCATAACGCATATTTTCTCTCTCCTTGTTCTAATTTAGGGGTTGTAGATCCTATTTCAACAAAAAAAAGCATCCGATAACTTCTCGATGCTTTTGTTATGCCCTGGATATCAAAATAAACCATCGTCTAAAAATGGTTTTCCAGGGCTATCTAAAGTAAAAGTAATAAGATGATGTTGGGATAGAATTTTTCACTTGAATCACTCCTAATGGTTATAGAATACATCAATTGAGTTGGAATTGCAAGTATTTTTCATAAATTTTCAACATTTATGAAAAATACTGTAAATTTCTTACTTATGAATATGTAAGTTTTGTATTGTTGTGTGGTGAATGATGTAATTACAGAACGTATGTACGGAAGGTGGAAGATAACGATTTTTTACGGTTGCTAAATAAATATAACGTTCATGAGGAGGATTGTTTATGCGAATTCGCTTAACTGCGAAGTTATCAATCATTGCTATATCTGGAACAAGAGCGACTCCATAATTGATTGCCACAAGACCAATAACAGCACTATCTTCTTCTACTTCACAAATGATGTTAGGTGTAATATCTACTTCTTTAAAGAGACGTTCAATTAAAGGACGTATACCACTTTCCTTATCATAGAAGACAATCTTTTCATCCTTTATCATTCGCAAATCAATTTCATCATAGGAGGCGAGTGGATGATTTCTAGAAACGATCAAAACAACTTCTTCTTGCGCAATTGGTATAAAGTTGATATCTGGTTGGTTCTCAACATAGGAACAAAAGGCAACATCATATTTTTCATCTTTTAAACCTTGTAAGATTTCAGTTGTATTTCCTTGTTTTAGGGAGAATTTAATATCCTTATTATCTTGTACGGAAAGAAAGTCTCGTATCAAGTGAGGGACATAGTGAGAGCCAAGGGTGTAAATAAATCCAAGATCGATCCATCCACTGTGTTGGGAAGATAAGTCAAGAATCCTTTTTTGTCCGATTTCAATTTCATTCAAGCCTTTGTTTACATATTCATAAAAGATCTTTCCATATTTGGTAAGACGAATATTTCTACCTTGTTTTTCAAAGAGGTAAATTCCTAATTGAGCTTCCAAAGTGTGAATGGCGTGTGAAAGGGAAGGTTGCGTTATGTTTAGTTGTTCTGCAGCATGTGTGTAGTGTTCACTTTGTGCGAGCACTTGAAAGTAATATAAATGGTTAAGGTTCATGAAATTATCTCCTTTTTAGTAATTATAGCTCAATCTATAGATAAAATCTATGAATAAAGTATAAATTATGAATTGTTTATATATAAAAGAAAACGTATAATGCAACTGTAACTTGTGAATAAGATAACATTCACAAAAGAGGAGGTTGAATTATGGGAAAGTATTCTTCAATTTTTGAGCCATTGACTGTCAAAACGATGACGATGGAAAATCGTATGGTAATGACACCAATGGGGACAAACTTTGGTGAGCAAAACGGCGAAATGAGCTTTTTGCACATCAATTACTACGAACAAAGAGCAATGGGTGGTATTGGTTTGATTATTGTTGAGAATGCGTGTGTGGATTTTCCTTGTGGTTCTAATGGTACTACACAATTACGCATTGATCATGATAACTATATTCCTAGACTTTATAAGTTAGTGGAAACCATTCATAAACACAACACAAGAATTGCCATTCAGTTGAATCATGCTGGAGCTAGTGCGATGGAAGAACGAATTGGTATGCAACCAGTATCGGCTAGTAATCTTCCTAATAAAAAAGGAGGAGCAATTCCTCGTCCTTTAACAAAAGAGGAAATACAGGATATCGCGAAACATTACGCGAAAGCCGCAAAACGTGCACAAATCATTGGATTTGATGCAGTAGAAATTCATGCAGGTCATTCTTATTTGATCAATCAATTTTTATCACCACTAACCAATGATAGAAGTGATGAATTTGGTGGATCGCCTGAAAATCGTGCAAGATTCGCGAGTCTTGTTATGCAAGAAGTACGTGATGCGGTAGGACCTAATTTTCCAATCATTATGCGCATTAGTGCAGATGAGTTCTTAGAGGGTGGAAATACCTTAGACGATATGTTAGAAGTATTGCCTTACTTTGAAAAAGAAGCGGATATTATCGATGTATCTTGTGGATTGTCAGATTCTATTCAATATCAAATTGATGCCAATTTCTTAGAGGATGGATGGCGTTCTTACATGGCGAAAGCAGTGAAAGACAAATTCCATAAAGTAGTTATAACGACAGGTAATATACGTGATCCTCAAGTTGCACAAGATATCCTACAACGTGGAGATAGTGATTTGATTGGTATGGGACGTCAATGTATTGCGGATCCAAGTTGGACAAACAAAGTACATTATGGAAAAGAAGATCAAATTCGTAAATGTATCTCTTGTAACATTGGATGTAGTGGACATCGCATTGGTTTAAATCGTCCAATTCGTTGTAGCGTAAATCCTAGTGTTAATGAAGGTGAAGAATACCGCGAACTGAAAGTAAAACAACCGTGTAATGTCGTTGTTATTGGTGGAGGTACAACGGGACTTGAAGCAGCATGTAGTGCAGCGGAAGTTGGATGTACGACTTTCTTAATTGAAAAAGAAGATCATCTTGGAGGATTGAGTGTTGAAATTTCTAAAATCCCAGATAAGAAACGTCTTCGCGATTTCCCAGATTATTTAATACATCGTGCAGAAAATTTACGTAATTTGATTACCTTAACGAATACAGAAGCAAATGTAGACTTTATCAAGATGTTGAAACCAGATATCATTGTCAATGCGACAGGTTCTACACCATTGTTGCCACCAATTAACGGATTAAGAGAAAAAATTGACCAAAAAGGTGGACATGTGAAAGGTATTTTAGGTATGATACAACATATCGACACTTACCCTGAAGACATGAAAAATAAACGTATTTGTGTTGTAGGTGGTGGAGCTGTTGGTCTCGATGTGGTAGAATTCTTTGCGAAACGTGGTGCTGATGTAAGTATTGTAGAAATGTTACCTGTGGTAGGTAAAGATTTAGATACTGTGACCAAAGTGGGAACGTATGATATGTTAGAAAAACATCATGTACAAGTATTAACAAGTACGGCATTACAAGAAGTAAAAGATGATTGCTTTGTTGTGAAACAAGGGGAAGAGATTGTTGAATTGCCATTCGATGAAGGGTTTGTTTGTTTGGGAATGCGTGCGTATTCACCAATCATCAACGAACTAATGGAAACGTTTAAAGAAGCAGATGTGGATATCGTGAATATTGGAGATAGCATGAGAGCTAGACGTATTATCGATGGAGTTGCAGAAGGACGTAACATTATCAATATATTAAAGAAAAGAGAATTTCTATAAGATACGCAAGTATAGCGTAAGGAGGAAAATATATGAGCGAAAGAATAACAGGACACACAGAACTAATTGGATTGATTGCGACACCAATTCGTCATTCAAAATCACCAACTATGCATAATGAAGCATTTGCAAAATTAGGATTAGACTATGCATATCTTGCATTTGAAGTTGGAAATGAAGAATTGGAAGATGCAGTAAAGGGATTCAAAGCATTAAAAGTATGTGGATACAATGTTTCTATGCCAAATAAAACAGTCATTGGTCAATACCTTGATCATTTATCTCCAGCTGCTGAACTTTGTGGCGCTGTAAATACTGTAGTAAATGACAATGGAGTATTAACAGGTCATATTACGGATGGTATTGGTTACATGCGTGCATTACAAGATAATGGGATTGATGTCATTGGTAAGAAAATGACGATTGTTGGTGCTGGAGGAGCTGCAACTGCAATCGAAATTCAAGCTGCACTAGATGGTGTAAAAGAACTTTCTATCTTTAATCGTCGTGATGAATTTTGGGAAAGAGCACAACAGAATGTAAAAAACATCAATGAAAAAACAAATTGTAAAGCAACCTTATATGACTTGGCAGATTGTGAAGCATTGAAACGTGAAATTGAAAGCAGTTATTTGTTTACTAATGCTACGGGTGTGGGGATGAAACCATTAGAAGGAAGTATGATCATTCCAGATGCTAGCTATTTACGTAAAGACTTAATCGTAAGTGATGTAGTTTATATGCCAACGAAAACAAAAATGTTAGAAGTGGCGGAAGAAATTGGATGTAAATGTATGAATGGTTTAGGGATGATGTTATATCAGGGTGCTGCGGCATTCGAATTATGGACAGGAAAAGAAATGCCAATCGATTACATGAAAGAAATTTTAGATATTAAATTTTAAGGATAGGATGAGGGAAAATTATGAATAAGAAATATTATCCAAGTGCTTTTATACTTTATTTGAACTACTTTATACATGGGATAGGGTGTTCAATATTGGGACAAGCAGTTATTAAAGAAATGTTAGTAGAACAATGGGGTGTTGGAATCGATTCTATCGGGCAAGTAACAATGGTTGCGGCGGCTCTTGGATTGGGACGTTTGATTTCACTTCCAATAGCAGGACCATTATCTGATAAAATGGGAAGAAAAGTATCTTCTTTGATTGGGATTGCTTCTTATGCAATCTTCTTCATAGGAATTGCATGTTCTCCAAATATGTGGGTAGCTTATGCTGCGGCTATATTAGGAGGAATTGCGAACTCTTTCTTAGATACAGGTGTTATTCCAGCGTGTGTAGAAATCCTACAACCACGTTCTTCACTAGCAACTATGTTAACAAAATTCTTTATATCAGCAGCGCAGTTGTTACTACCATTTATGTTAGGTGCACTTGCGGGAGCAAGTTTATCTTATAATACACTTCTTTATATTTGTGGTGTTGCGATTGTTATCATCGGTGCGTTAGTTGTATTTGCTCCACTTCCAAAAATGGAAAAGAGTGCTGGAGAAAAAGCACCAGGTTTGATAGAAAATATCCGCAATTCAAAATTTACAGTGGAAAGTATTGCACTTGTTGTCATTGGATTTACATGTACTGCAACATTCCAACTTTGGTTGAACTGTGCACAAACATTTGCGAAAGATTTAGCAGGAGTACAAGATCCAGGAATGATGCAAACGTATTATTCTTTTGGTTCCTTAGCAGCTATCATTGTGACAGCATCATTAGTATCAAAGATAAAAGGTGTACGTTTCTTATTTGTGTATCCTTTGATTACATTGATTTCACTAGCACTAGTTTACTTCATGCGTAGTGAAACTATGTGTTATATCGGTGCTGCACTTGTAGGATATAGCGCAGGTGGTGTAATCTTACAATTAGTAACCGCAACTGCAAATGATTTATTCCCAAATATCAAAGGAACCATCACAAGTATTGTTATGATTTTATCTTCTTTGTCTAACTATACAATTCTTTCTTTGGCGGGAAATATGAATTCAGAATCTATTCTTATGATGAATATTGGAATCACTTGTGTGGGTGTATTATTAGCATTGTTTGTAAATATGCGCTTTGCTAGACTTTCTGTTTCAAAGTAGCTTTTTCTTAAAAGAATTGTTATAATTACAAAAATTGGAATCATGATTGTGATAAAGGAGGAAAACAAATGAAACTAATACGTTGGTTGGATGATAATCTTGAAGAGTATTTGTTGATTATTCTGTTGTGTTCAATGACCATCATTATGGGGATCCAGGTTTGTTCACGCTATGTATTCAACGCATCTTTGAGTTGGTCGGAGGAATTGACAAGGTATCTGTTTATATGGTCTGCATTCATCAGTATTGCATATTGTATAAAAAAATGGATCTCTATCAAAATCGATCAAATTATTAATATGTTACCAAAACATGTATATATTGTCTTTCAACTTATTTTGAACATTATATTATGCGTTTTCTTCCTATATCTAAGCGTGCATGCATTCTCTTATTTACAAATGAGCATTGCATCTGCACAAAAAAGTCCTGCATTAGGACTTCCAATGTATGTGGTACAAGTAGCACCTCTCGTTGGTTTTTCTCTTGCTTCACTTCGTTCCTTTCAACAAATTGTATTGGAATGTAAAAACATTGTACATTACATACAACATAAAGATGTAACCATCGAAAAGGGAGGGAAGTTATGATACAAGGTATTTTAGTCTTATTTATTATCTTACTTCTTATCTCTGTGCCAATTGCTTGTACGTTAGGGATTGTATCCATAACACCTTCTTTGATTGATCCAAATTTTCAAATTAGTGTAGAATATATTATTCGTTCTATGTTAGGTGGTATTGATTCCTTTCCGCTCTTAGCTGTTCCAATGTTTGTATTATCTGGAATTTTAATGGCAAAGGGTGGCGTTTCTAAGAAACTGTTCGATGTGTTCTCGTTCTTTTTAGGGAAACATACAGGTGGTATGCCTTGTGCAGTCATTGTTACTTGTTTGTTTTATGGGGCAATTTCTGGAAGTGCGCCTGCAACTGTAGCGGCAGTAGGAAGTATGACCATTCCTTTGTTGATACGTATGGGGTATGATAAAACATTCGTCACTGCATTGGTGGCGGTTGCGGGAGGACTTGGGGTTATTATTCCACCAAGTATTCCATTTATCTTATATGGTATGGCATCAGGTGCTAGTGTTGGGAAAATGTTTATGGCTGGTATTGTACCAGGTTTGTTAATTGCTTCCTTATTGATGTTATATGCAATTTATCACTGTAAACGTTATGGTGAAGATAGCGAAAAAATAGATTTAGAAGTAAATGCATTGCATGAAAAAGGATTTAAGAAAGTATTTCTAGATAGCTTTTGGGCACTGCTTACACCAGTGATAATTCTAGGATGTATTTATACAGGGGTAGCTTCACCTACCGAGGCAGCTGTTATTTCAGTGTTCTATGCGTTGATTATTTCAATGTTTGTATATCGCACATTGAAATTCTCAGACTTAAAAGGAGTCCTTGTAGAATCTATTCGTACATTTGCGCCAATCTTATTTATTCTAGCGGCAGCGGTAGCGTTCTCTAGAGTGATTACCTTATTACAAATACCACAAAGTGCTGGTGATTTTATATTACATACATTCTCAGGAAAAGTATCCGTCTTAATCGTAATCAATATTTTATTGTTGATTGTGGGTATGGTGATGGATACAAGTCCAGCAATCCTCATATTAACGCCAATTTTATTACCGATTACAAATGCATTGGGTATTGACCCTGTTCATTTTGGTATCATCATGGTTGTGAATTTAGCAATCGGATTTGTGACACCACCAATCGGAATCAATTTATTTGTAGCTAGTTCTTTAACGGAAGTACCAGTTATGCAGATCGCAAGAAAAGCAGCTCCACTTATTGCTTTCTTCTTATTAGCATTATTGGTAATTACGTTTGTACCTGCAATTTCTTTGTGTTTAGTAGGTTAGAAAGGAGTACATTATGAAACGAAAAATGAACATATTCTTTCTTGTGGGTTGCCTTTCATTGGTAAGTGGATGTACTCAAAAAATAGAAGATCCAGTAGTGGCATCCAAACGATACCCATGGATTATTGCGACCGATTCACCTGCTGACACAGTAACTTCTATCTTCGCAAATAAATTTGCGGAAGAAGTTGAGCGTTTAAGTGATGGAGATATTCAAATGGAAGTGTATGAAAATGGAACTTTAGGTGGAGATCGTGAATTGATTGAAAGCTGTATGGGAGGGGATATCTCCTTTATATTACAAAATACAGCACCACAAGTAAGCTTCATTCCAAAACTTGCAATCTTTGATTTGCCAGTTGCGTATACATCCATCGATAAATTACGAACAACACTTGACGATACAAAATTTATGGATATGATCAATCAAGTATATGAAGAACATGGATTCCGTTTGTTAGGGCTAGGGGATCAAAGTTTCCGTGTTATGACAACGAATCAAAAAATAACAGATGTCAATGATTTTAAAGGACAAAAGATTCGTACAATGGAAAATAAAAATCATATTGCTTTCTGGCAATCCATTGGCGCAAATCCAACACCTATGACATTTTCAGAAGTATATATCGGGCTTCAACAAGGAACCATAGATGCGCAAGAAAATCCATACGAAGTTGTTGTTTCTGGTAAAATCTATGAACAACAAGACTATATTGTACAAACCAACCATTTGCCGCATCTGCTTTCCTTAATTGTAAACAATGATTTTTATGACTCTTTACCAGATGATGCAAAAGCCATTGTGGATGAAGCGAGTGAAAATGCTAAACAATATGCAAGACAACAAGCAGATAAAAGAGTTTCAGATCGTTTAAAAATCATTACCGATAGTGGAACAGATATCATTGAAGTAGATCAAACAATGATTGAACAATTACGTAATAAAGCCAGTGGTGTATATGAAACCATACGTAAACAAGCTGGTGAAGAACTATATGAAGCATATACCAAACATATGGAATAGGAGGAATCATTATGAATACAATCAAAACTAGAAATATTGTAATTGGAGAAGGAATGCCAAAAATTTGTGTACCAATCGTTGGGAAAACATCGGCAGAACTTATGCAAGAAGTAGCGGAATTAGCAAATATCGAAGTAGATATCGTTGAATGGAGAATGGATTGGTTTGATGAAGTAGAATCCATTGGAGCAGTGGTTGAGATGTTACATGAACTTCGTACTGCGCTGAACAATACAACTTTACTGGCAACCTTTAGAAGTAAAAAAGAAGGTGGAGAAAAAGAAGTATCGACTGCATTCTATACGGAACTAAACAAAGCAGTCATTTCTACAAAAGAAGCAGATTTAATTGATGTGGAATTGTTTACAGGAGATGATAGTGTTGAAGATATCATCGCTTGTGCAAAAGAACATGGAGTTTATGTGGTAATGTCAAACCACGATTTTGCGAAAACACCTGCCTACGAAGATATCATTACTCGTCTTACTCGTATGCAAGATATGAATGCAGATATTTTAAAGATTGCGGTTATGCCACAAAGCAAGAATGATGTAATAGAATTGTTACGTGCTACCAATGATATGCATGAGTTACATGCACATCAACCAATCATCACTATGTCTATGGCTGGAACAGGTGCATTATCTAGAATGTGTGGAGAAGTATTCGGTTCTAGTGTTACCTTTGGCGCAGCAAAAAAAGCAAGTGCCCCTGGACAGATGGCAGTACAAGATTTAAAGAACGTATTGGAAATTGTTCATAAGAGTATTTAAAAGTGCTGATAAAGCACTTTTTCATTAATAATGATACAAAAATAATCGTAAATTATCAGAATAAATGCAGTAAGAAGTAAAAATAGTAAAAAAAGGGAGTTATTGCAGTTTAAGTTAAGTGAAAACGGCAATAACCCTTTTAATATATTGTGAAAGTCATAAAAAAATC
>NZ_JBSPFA010000026.1:0-42568 GCF_053848885.1 Amedibacillus sp. YH-ame10 | reverse complement strand
AAAGTTTATGTGAATGCTTGTATTAAATGCGATAGCGAAATGCTTCCTAAAGATTTTCTAGAGAATCAAAAGTAAAAACTTGTCGTGTCCTTCTTTGGCTCTTCTTAGAGCCTTTTCGTCATGCTTTTTTCGTTTTCTCTCATTTCCACTTAAATTATGCAAGTTCCTAATAGATAAAAAAGTCCTATCTTTCAATAGAACTTATATCTTGTACACTATTTCCTTCTAAGAATTCATAATCAATCATGGCTTGATTACAAACGCTTTGATGTTGTATTAAGTTTAATATAGTTTCTGCAGCGAGGTCGCCTGCCAATGCATTATTAAATCGTATCGTTGTTAGTTTGGGTGTAATTAGCATACTAATTTCATATCCACCAAATCCCATTAAGGATACATCTTCTGGAATCTTATAATGTTTTTCTTGAAGAGCTTTTAAAGCACCTAGTGCCATGGTATCTGTTGCGGCAATAATCATATCCATCTTTCCATGTTCCAATATATCACATGTATGCTCATATGCTTTTTGAAAACTAAAATCACTTTCTATCACATGCACGTTAGCATCACTTCCGCACCCCTTTAAAACCCCTTGCTTTCGATGTAACCCAACCGCTACATCTTTTTCCTCAACTCCAAGATATACAATGTTTCGATGCCCCTTCTTCACAGCATAACTTCCTACCATATTCCCTGCATCAAAATCATTATTTACAATAGATATCCCATCTTCATATGCTTGTCCTACTACGACTACAGGTACATCTATACGTTTGATAATTTGCTTATGTTCCTCTGTAATATGAGTCGCAAGTAAAATGATTCCATCGACCTTCATACGCCACAAATTTTCTAGACTATCCAATTCCAGTTGTTCCATATGGTTCGTATTGATAATCATAGAAGTATACCCTTCTTTTCGAAGATGCTCGTCAATAGCCATCATAATACGAGAAGATACAGTAGAATCTAAACAAGGCGCAATAATACCAATCATTTTAGACTGCTTAGCCTTTAAACTTTGCGCGAAAGCATTCGGTTGATAATTATATTCCTCAATAACCTTTTTAATCTTTTCTCTTGTGTCATCTTTGACGTAGCCACCGTTAAAATAACGAGATACTGTACTCTTAGCGACACCACTAATCTTTGCAATATCTTGCATAGTCAATTTCTTTTCCATATCCATCACCCGTATTCTTTCACTTCCTTCATTATAATGTGGAACCAGTTTCACGTCAACAACCATCCTATGCAAATCGAAATTCTCGTGAAGGAAACTTGCTTTTACGAAAGGGATAAGCGATAATAAACATAATCATGGAGGACTGTTATGCGCTATCGAGATATATCCATACGTAAGAAAATTTTGTTATCCAATTTTTTGATGATATTGATACCCGTAATCTTTGTTTGTATAATTTTTTCCATCATCTTATTTGGATTTTCATTTCTAACGAATAGTTCCTCTTCGCTTATTCGAAACGTCCTACTAAATTCCTCCAATTATGGTCCTACTTTACTCATAAAATCATTGAATGATGAGATAAGTGATTCTACTACGATTACAACACAGGCAAAAACAATCTTTGCACAATTAGAAGAGATTAATCTACACATTATGGTGAAAGAAAATGACTCCATTGTATATCTATCAAACGGATATACAAGTAAAGATATAAAAGCAGAATTTTATCAAATTGCACAAACTAAAGAATATGAGTCTCCCTATATTTTATGGAACCAAAATGGTATGGCTTATGAAGCAACACTACAAAACAAAGCAAATAAGAATATGACACTAACCTTTACAGGAGTTGATTTGAGCCTTCCTAAAGATAGCTATGTCTCCTGGGAACAAACTAAGCTTGTCATCAAAGTTACAATTATTGGGACTGGTTCCTTTATGATCTTATTTATTTTATTGCTGGGAATTTTTCTTACAAGAAAACTTTCTCGTTATATCTTACAGCCTCTTGCTCAACTTCAAATTGCGACAAATGAAATCAAAGAAGGAAATTTAGGTTCTAGTATTTCTTCTTCTACACAAGATGAATTTGGAGTCCTTTGTGAGAACTTTGAAAACATGCGTGAACAACTTGTAGCGTCTGATCAAATACAAAAACAATATCTACAACAACGAAAAGAATTGATTGCGGGTATTTCCCATGATTTATCTACCCCACTTACTTCGATTCAAGGATATGTAAATGGTTTATTGGATGGAGTCGCAAATACCCCTGAAAAACAACAACATTATTTACAAATCATTCAAAGCAAAACAAAACATATGAACGATTTGGTAGAGAGCTTATTCCTATTATCAAAGCTTGATATGGGTGAAGAATCTTTACAGACAGAACTTCTAGATTTGAATGCATTTATGATACAATGGGTAGAAGAAGAACAGGCGAAATATGAGGAACAATCCTTACTGCTTTCCTTCGTACCATCAACAAGTCCTTGTTATGTAATGATGGATACTTCCCTCTTTATTCGTGTGCTTGATAATTTATGTGACAATAGTATCAAATACAAAAGGAACGATATCGTTCATATGGACATTCATCTAACAAAAGATAAAAATGGTTGTTTGATTTCATTTCAAGATGATGGAATCGGTGCACAACAAGAAGATATACAACGTTTATTTGAACGCTTCTATCGTGCCGATCCAGCGCGAAGTTCTAAGATAAAAGGAAATGGACTAGGTTTATCTATCACACGTCATATCATTGAACAAATGAAGGGAACTATATGGGCACAAGGCGAAATAAATAAAGGTTTATGTATTTCGATTCAATTACCTACGGAGGAAGTACAATGAAAAAAATACTAATTATAGAAGATGATAAAGAAATCGCAGAATTAGAACGTGATTACCTTTCTGTAAGTCACTTTGAGAGTGATATTGTAGACGATGGTGAAAAAGGACTACAAGCTGCATTGAAGAATGATTATGCTCTTGTGCTGTTAGATATTATGCTTCCTGGTATGGATGGATTTGAAATATGCCAGCGCATCCGTGAAGAGAAAAATATTCCCGTCATTATCGTTTCCGCAAAACGTGAAGATCAGGATAAAATCAACGCCTTAGGATTAGGCGCAAACGATTTTATCATGAAACCATTCCATCCAGGTGAAATGGTAGCTCGTGTAAAATCACAGATTGAAAACTATGAGCGTCTAACAAACAATAGTACACAGCCTACCTCTATGATTTATCTGGATACCATTACTATCAATACGGATTCTCATGAAGTATTCGTTGATGATGTTCTAGCAACCTTTCCAAATAAAGAATATGAATTATTGGTATTCTTATGCAAACATCCAAATACAGTATTCTCAAAGAGCCAACTCTTCGAAACTATATGGGGATTAGATGCCATAGGTGAAATCAATACTGTAACCGTACATATTAACCGTATTCGAGATAAAATAGAAAAAGATAGTGCTAATCCTAAAATTATCGAAACTGTTTGGGGTAGCGGCTATCGCTTAAGAAAGTAAAAGGAACTATGGTAGATTTCACTATCATAGTTCCTTTTATTTATTGCAATTCATCTAACAGTTGCACACATTTTTCTTGAGTTTGCGCATCTAATAGATTCTTTTTAAATTTTTCATCCAATAAATGTCGAGCAAGAGATGATAATATCTTTAAATGCTGGTTATCTTTATTCTCGCTTGGAATTGCTATTCCAAAGATATATTTGACACGATCCTCATTGTTCCATAATATTTCATTATGCAAGCGGATGAAAACAAGCGATGCATTTGTAACTGCAGTAGAAATAGCATGTGGTATTGCTATACCATCTCCGATTGCAGTTGATGCAATCTGTTCTCTTTCCATAACATCTTCCATAAATAATAATTTATTATTTATACGTTTTTCTTTTTCTAGTATCGTAGCAAATGCTGCTAATAAAGATGTTTTATCTTCTACATTTTGATCCAATACTATAAGGTTCTCTGTAATTAATTCCATGACCCCACCTCCAAACTGTTTTTATTTTTCATCCAGACTAGGTTCTTCTTTCGCAAAGAATCCAATCATCAAAGTTGATACTAGAGTCCCAATTAAGAACGCTAATAAATATAATGGAATATTACTTGTAAGAGGAACCGTGAAGATACCACCAATCGGTGCTGATATTGTTACTCCAAATGCTGCAGTCAATCCGCCTGCCACTGCTGCTCCTGTTACAATGGAAGGAAGTACTGCTTTGGGTTTTGCAGCAACAAATGGGATAGCTCCTTCAGCAATAAAACTCATCCCCATTACATAAGCAGCTTTACCAGCTTCCTTCAAATCTTTATTAAACTTCTTTGGAAATAATGTTGTAGCTAATGCACAACTCGTAGAGATGGTCATACCTGCACACGCGCAACATGCCATAACAGCAGAAGCTGTACTACTACCATCAGCCGCAGTAAGTGTTGCTACAGAGAAGAGATACGCTGTTTTATTAACAGGACCTCCCATATCAACTGCAACCATACCGCCAATGAGTAATCCAAGAACAATAATATTCGCACCACTTAAATCTTGTAAGAAGTTTGTTAACATTGTATTGATTGGCGTTACAACGGAATTAATTCCTAACATAATTAAAGCGGCTACTAATGTACCAATCAAAGGATAAATAATCAATATTTTCGTACCTTCAAAAGAGGTTGGAAGTTTCTTTGTCATTTTCTTTAAATATTCCAAAATATAGCCAGTTATAAATCCACCAAGTATGGCTCCGATAAATCCAGAACCCCCACTTGCGGCTAATGCTCCAACAGCCATACCTGGTAATAATCCAGGACGATTGGAAATAGAGTATGAGATATAACCTGCTAAAACAGGTAACATAAAGCTAAATGCTGTATTCCCAACTGGTAATAACCAAGCGGAAATAGGATTTGTAGTACCAAATGTCGCAGTACCCGCATTTGGTGCGTCAAATAAGAATGCTAAAGATAAGATCATACCACCAGCTACTACAAAAGGCAGCATGTAAGAGACACCTGACATCAGATGCTTGTATATATTAAGTTTTTTAAACATATAGTTTGGTCTCCTTTAGTTAATATGCTTTATAAATTTCAAGATTTCCTGCTTCTATAGTTTCTATTACTTTTTTCCCATTACGAACAGCCATAGAAACTGATACTTCTAATAATTGTTTTCCATGAAAACGTTCCATTTCTACAAATGTATCTGCAGCAATTACAACAGCGTCAGCTTCTTTGATATCCTGATCGCTTAACTCGTTTTCAACTCCACCTGCACCATTTGTTTCCATTTTCACTTCATATCCCATCTCTTTTGCTGCCTGAACAATACTTTCAGCAGCTAAATATGTATGGGCAATACCAGCGGGACAAGCCGCAACACCAACTAATTTTTTCATAGTCTTAATCCTTTCTAAACATCATTATATTTCGTAATTCTCCTTGACGATATTTCGGCAAATCCTTTTGCCATTGTTCTTTTTTGTTTTCCAATAAATCGCAATGGTAGATTTCCATAGCCTTATTCGAATGTATAGATCCACCTTCAATTTCATAATACTCACTATTGTATGTACGCACTATGTATGCATCTTCTTGTTTTGCCTTCGTCAAAGTTCCAAAGGATGCTTCATTATCCAATGAAAACATCTCAAAATGATCTGGCAATGCTTTTGACAATGGATTGATTGGAAAGTAAGAAATTGGGAATACTGTTTTATCTATGTCTTGATGTTGGTAATACATAGAATCACATGCATATTTGACGTAATCATTCATAACTATATTACCATTATAACTAGAATACGTTGCGATTCCAAGTTCAAACGTAATTTCTCCTAGCATTTGTGCATCTGGTGTTTCGAATACCTTATTTGCAAGTCCGCTTGGTCTTCCGGGTCTACGATTTAAATCAGGTAAACCTAACCAACCACAAGCCCTAAAGATAGTAATGGCTATGTCTTCATACCCTTCATGAATGAAGTCATACTCCTTCAAACTACGTGTAAATACAGAATAAACGCGATTGTTCCCTACTGCTGAAACATGGTTTAAAAGTGGTTTTGTAGTGCTTGGCTCTTCAAAGAATCCATCTTGTTTCCAAGTATCTAACTCTTTTGGATAGGTGTCACGTTTCACATATCCAAACTGTGTACCTGCATAAGACATTTCATTCTTAAGACCAGTTGCCATTACAATTCTCAACCTATGATCTTTTGCTTGATTGTTAATTACTCCCTTTACTTGGATTTGAGGTTTCTTTCCAGATAAGGTAAAACTAATTTCATAGTTCAAAATGGAAGATCTCTTTTTCAACTTACGTTCCTCTTGATCTGCCGGAACTAAGAAAGAACCTTGAATAGTCATTTTTTGATGATATTCGTCTTTTATACAGTTTGCCACAGCTTCATCGAAATGGTGATATAAAATCCATTCTGAACTACTATCAGGATAATCATAATCATAAGTATCCCCTACATCTCCACCATCCTCTAGATAAATTCCTTTTTTAAATATCACATTTCTTTTTTTATCTGTAATAGAAATGCCTTCACCGTGTAATTCAATTCGATAATTCTCATCTTCGATAAAAGATTCGTTCGTATGAGTACTAAAAGTATGAGATATTTTGTCTTCAGTTTCTTCAACATAAATGGTATCATATCCAATACCCTTGAACTCTTTCAAATCAACCATTACAGTTGTTTTATAGAAACATTCCTCTGGGTTCATCAAAGATGGATCTTTACGCACAACTCCTGCATTTTCTTTTTTTCTCTCTACAAGCGTATATTTTAATTCTTTATCATGGAACCAAAGTTTAAACTGTTTCTTCCTTGTGATGATTGTTAATTTTTCAATCATTCTTTGAGTCCAAGGTAATGTGTGAAATACTACCAACGGTTTTTTGTTTTCTATAGGTAATATTGATGCAGCACATAAACGCATCAGATAGACTTTCATAGCAATTGCCATACTTCTAGCTTCTTTGCTGTTATTTTTAATATATGAATTGGTTTCATCAATATGTGTTGCTGAAGCATGCGTTTGACAATTGACAAGAGTGTACCATGCTTTTTTTACAATATCATGATCATAGGGAACTTTTAGAACATCCATCATAGCCATTAATGGTTGAGATTCAAATGTCAAAACGCGCTCTGCTTGATCCTGAATAGTTTTGATATCACTTCGGCAAGAGTTCATACCTGAAATATGAATACGGTGGTATTGTGCCCCTAGGATTTCTTTATTCCAAGTCTTTATATCTTTACCACATTCTCTAACATGTTTAAAGTAATCTTCCCAAGTTGTCTGTTTGAAATGGTAATTTTCAAACTTCTCATTATACTCTTTTATCTTCTCTGGTATTCCACGAATGATTGGATTTTGATCAAATCCTAATGGAAATACAAACTCATTCTTCAATACACTACGTTCTACTAATCGATCAATTAACATTCCAACATTAATACGATTATAATCCATAGCATCCTCTGTAAATAAAGTGCCTTCCTTGAATGCATACGCACCATACCCATATCCAGAGAGTAAACTATGAGCCAAAACCTTACTTCCATCATTGCTAGTAAAGTAGAAATCGATTCCTAATTGATAAGCATCATTGATTCCTCTAGTAAATACGAATTCATGAATCCCCATCTGTTGAAAGATTTTTGGGAAATCATAAGTTTGTCCAAAAGGATCGGCTAAATATGCAATTTTTCCTGAGCCTCCAAGTGCATCTCCATTTTCTATTCCTATTTTCAAGTTATTGATAACTGATTCACCGCAACTGATAAAACAATCAAGTTGAGAGTTAAAGGGTCCAATTATTAACTTCTTTTCTTTCACAAGCTTTTCAACTCTATGCCGATCTTCTGGGTGTATCTCTAAGTACTCATCGATTGCTACAGTTTGACCATCTAAAAAGAAATGTTGTATCTCTCCTTTCTCAAATGCAAGAAGCATCTCCTTCATATTGTAAGCAAAGACTACCATGGAATCCTGTGCTGTAAAATACCAGAAGGGATCCCAATGTGTATGGGGAATGCAGTGAGCGATTCGTTTGTTACTCTCTTTCATTTCATTCTTCACCTCTTTTCATCACTGTCTTATGAAGCGTCACTGGCTGATATCCTTTAGCCTCCACTACATATTCATCTATATTAGCAGGCAAGGTAACAACATCAAGATACTTTGCATGATAACAATGTTTTGGATTATGTTTATCGTAAATAAGTACCTCTTCACCATCTACAAGAGCTAATACTGTAAACATTCCTTTATTTTCTCCATGATATTTAGCATGTGTTTGCATTTGGATTCGGTGTGTTTCATAATACATATATTCATTTCTACCTACAACATCCTCAATGAAGCCATCTCCTTCTTTGATTGTAATCGGGGCAATATTGGAGTGCGTCTTAACCCACTTTTCATCTCGATCTAGTTTCATTACTTTTTCAGCATTATATAAATGAATAGGTCGTAATTCTCCATTCAAGTCTTGTCGATTGTAATCATACATTTTATATGTATATGCTCCTACTGTATAACTTCCAAGTTCTAATACTAACTGATTTCTTCCCGAACTATGAATCGTTCCATTTGGAATCATAACTTGTAACCCTGGATAAGAAGGTATTCCATGAACAATATTCTGATAATCAATTTCTCCCTTCTCTTTTTGTGCTTTCGCACACAATTCTATGAATCCTTCACCACTTGTTTTAAACCCACAATATGTTTTCGCATCATGTCCTGTAGTTACAACATAATAAGCTTCATCCTGTGAATTTGATTCATTGTAGTTTTCTTCAGCAAATTCTTTATTTGGATGAACCTGTATGGACATATTGCCATCACTATGCCAAGTATCATCATAATTAAAACGTATCGGGAAGTTTCCCTGAAATCTTTCTTTTATTTCTTTTCCTAATATATCCTCTTCTTTTACATTCAGAAATGTATAGAACGGAATATCATAAGTTAATTCTTTAATTTTTGCGACGATGCTTGCTTCCAATGGAATAAACTCGAACACCCACGCAATCCGTGGGGCAACATCCATCGGAACATGGCGAATTTTTCGCATATACTCTCCACCCCATACACCTTCTAAATAAACTGGTTTTGTTCGAAATGGACGTCTTGCTAGTTCATTGAAAACTTGATTTAAACTATCTTTATCTAATGATTTCCAGTCGCCTTTCCAAGTTTCTAATATATAATGATCGACATAACTATTTTTCACAAGATTCTTTCGATGTCTCATAAGGATTTCAACATCTACATAATAGTATCTACGAATCATTTGTGAAAAAGAAGAATCATGTCGCTCTCCGATATTTCGATAACATCCTTTTTGGGCACGTAGGACAGCATCTTTGGGAGTTAGATCAATATAGAATACATATTGAGCTAATTTACGAAATATTTCTAATGCACTTCCATATCCAATTAGAATGATTGGGTAATCACTTGTGCGGATTTCTTCTAAAAATTCTCGAACTTTATTTTCATCAAAGAAATCAAGCAAATCTCCTTCATAAAGCTTTCCAAAGATACAATCAGGATCTTTCTTTTTATTTATTGGCAGATATGGCTTTAACATCTCTTGAATACTTGCCTCATCCTTCATCAAAGATTCACTATCTATTAGCTTAAACTCTCGATTTACTAGTGCCTCCTGAATTACATGAAAGTCAGCACCAATGTAACCATCGATAACTATGAGTCTACTCTCTTTTATGCAATCTAAGATGAAATCTACAATACTTTCAAAATTTTCTTTTCGAATTCCTTTTTCCGCTATGTTTAATACATTTATTGCTTGTTCATCATCAAAGGGAATCGGATTATACATAAAACTCATACTTACACCTCTTTCTTTTTACACCCATAGTTTAACAAACACTTTCTTCAGCATTCAATGGTAATCAATCCTAGTTTTTTGCAAGAATTGGCAGAAATGTTGCAACCAAAATGGATGATTAAATATACATGAAAATGCTATAATAAGGATATCGATAGGAGGGCATACATGAAAAAGGAACGTCTACTACAAATTATGCGATTGTTTATAACTAAAAATGATTACCTATCTGCTCAAATGATAGCTAAAACATTAGGTGTAAGTGTTCGTACAGTTTACAGCGATTTGGATTCTAGTGAATTCCATGTCCTTTTGCATGGTGCATATCTCGATAAAAAACCAAACGCTGGCATTAAAATATGCGCCACCAAGACGCAATTAGATAAAATTTACTATGAGCTAGATACGACAAAAAAAGAACTACTTTCTCAAAGTGATTTTGATGATGTGCAAGAAGTATTATTTGAACTCTTATCAACTTCAAGTCCAATGTCTATGAATGACTTAACCCAACTCTTATATAAGTCAAAAAATTCTATTGCAAACATTTTAAACCAAGCACAAGAATATGTGGAAGTATACTATTGTCATATCACTAGAAAACCAAATTTTGGAATCCAACTACATGGAAATGAACAACAAATACGCAAAATGTTTCGATGTTTAATACAAGACCACATTCAAAAACACAACATTTCAGTTATATTTTTTTTAAATGATTTTTTTGGTGAAAATTTTATAACGCAAATTTGTGAACATATACGTCTTAGTGAACAACTCATGAATACCCACTATACTGATTATGACTTTAACATCCTCTCCGTAAAGCTTAGTGTGAGCGTGTATCGATTACAATTAGGATTCACGATAGAGACAGCTTATATTTTTGATAATGCCTTACAAGAGTATTACATCGCTACTATTTTGAAGATGAAATTAGAAGAGACATTTCACTTTACCATGAGTCGACAAGATCAATGTGAACTTGCTCAAGCAATACTAGCAACACGAAAAACAGTGAATCATAATGGACAACCTTCCTTTAATGATAATGTAGTGGATGTATTTATTTCAAAAATTAGTAATCACTTAGATGTATCTTTAGAAGACAACGAAGAACTTAAAATAAACTTAATCAATCATCTACGCCCTGCTATACGACGTATTAAGCATGGTTCGCCAAGCGAAAACCCTTTGCTTGAACATATACGATATAAGTTTACATATGTTTATATTGCAGTCATGATCACTATAGATGAAATAGAGAATCAAGAACACATCTACTTTGATGCAAATGAACTTAGTTTTATTTGTTTACATATTGTGGCTGCATTAAATCGCAAAGCAAATCATCGTATTGTTCATGCATTACTTATTACAAATGATGGATTGACAATTAGCACTTATATTAAAAGTTGCCTTGAAAAACAATTTAGTGAGCTTAATATACATACCATATTGAATAGCGAAGAATTACATCCTAACATAGTTGAGAACTATGATTTAATATTAAACACAACGCAGTTACAAACAGAACCAGATCGAAGTATTCATATAAATGCAATACTAGACGAAAACGATTATGCAAATATTCGTCATTGGCTTTACTACCAAGAATTAGAATATGCAATGACTAAAAAGGATCATTTAAAAGACTATGTTTTAATGTTTCATGATGATCCAATCGATAAAATTGATTTGTTAAAAAAATATTGTCGATATCTTGTAGAAACGGGTTATGTAAAAGAAGGTTTCTATGATTCAGTATTGGAACGGGAAAATAAATCGACGACTTCGATTGGTAGAGGTGTCGCAGTACCACATGGTGCCTTATCTATGGTAAATAAACCAGTCATCCTTATCATCCACACAAAATCAAAAATCATATGGGATGAACTAGATGTAGATATGATTTTTCTGACAGCCCTTGATGGAACTCATAGTTCTGATTACAACTATTTTTTCAAGCAACTCTTTCATATAGTTGAAGATGAAAAACAATTGGATCTTTTGAAACATTCAACAAATATGTCTGATATAGAAAAACTATTATTACCTGACAAACGTAGAAAAGCACAGGATGAAGAATAAAAAAAACAAGCCTCTCTAAATAGCTTGTTTTTTTGTCCCTCATGTTACCAGTCACGAAGGATAGAAACATGAGAAATTATATTCCCGGTGAAAGGAGCGGGAGTTACATCCCTATATAGGGTTACCAGCCACCAACATAGACATGTAAGATATTCTCATGATTTCGTAAAGAATTTATGAATGTTTTGAAAGACCACTTTATGTTCCACAATACCTTTTAATAGATATAACATTCATAGAATCTTAATCGCGACACATTCTACGTTTCGCACTTTAATTTTACTAAAAGCGTTTACAGAAAGCAATATAAATGCATAAAAATGATGAAAAACCGTTATTTTTTCTTACCTGTGATTGAATTTACTTTGATTTTATAAATCGCTGTTACCGCAATACTCTTATCCACAGCAGACTCAAACTCGCTCATATAATCTGGTGTATATTTCAAACAGATTGCCTTTAAAGCCTCTCGCTTTTCATCTTCTTCTTGAACTTCTTGAATACACCCTTCTATTACAACAGATGCATAGAACACTGTAAACTTTTCTTGAACGATGTGATAATTGCCAACTGCATTTACACATACTCTAGGGTTCATTTGAACAGAGTCGTTCTTTTCACCTTCCATAGCACAATGAAAATATAAGACTTCTCCTATTCTTGCCATAGATACATTTACAACATAAGGTGTTCCGTCTTTACGAATACACCCAATACTCGCATAATCACTTTCATCAAATACTTTCCAAGCATCTTCTCTACTAATCTCACATTTACTTCTTCTCATATATGTACCTTATTTCTTTTCATCTAAACGATGATTTTGTACGAAAGAGTCAAAGCTGTCTTTTTTTACTTCCAGTGTTTCATCATCAACTTTACCTTCTTTTACATAATACAAAGTTGGCGTATTATCCAAACCAACGAATGTCTTACGGATTTGTTTAAGTATAGCTGCACGATCTTGATCGGATGTATCATTTAATACCACTTCATACAATAAGATATTGTGATCTAGAATATAACTATCTAGCATAATGTGCATTTCCTCACAATACTCACATGATGGTTGTGTAAATACAACAGCAAATGATTCTTCTTGATCTATCATTTTCTGTAGTTCATCCACAGTGATGGTGCGTACTTCACCAGGGTTTTCATCTCGTTCATAAGAAGAACACCCAGTTAACGTAAGGGTACATAAACATATTAGAACACATAGAATTTTTTTCATGGTTTACCTCCAAATAGACAATAGAAAACTTTTCTCATTTTCTATTGTTTTATTATAACGAAAACCACAAGATAAGAAAAGAGAATTTCTTCATTAAGTGATATAATGTGATATGAGGTGATAATATGAAACAACATTTACTTGATGATAAAGGTCGTAGTGAAGAAGAATATCTTGCGAGCTATAAACCTAGAGATTATGAGAAACCATCAATTACTGTGGATATGGTACTTCTTACAAAAACAACACCTATACAAGTACTACTTATCAAACGTAAACATCATCCGTTCATAGAACAATGGGCTTTCCCTGGTGGATTTGTGAATATGGATGAAGATTTAGATCAAGCTGCCCATCGTGAGTTAAAGGAAGAAACATCGGTTGATGCGATTTCATTAACACAACTTCACACATATGGAAACGTACATAGAGATCCAAGGATGCGTGTCATATCCGTTGCCTATTTAGCCATATTACCACAACAAATTCATACACAAGCGAATGATGACGCAAAAGAAGCCCTTTGGTTTGACATAATACAAAGTGATACACATATCGAATTGTTAAATTCTAAAGCGCATATTCGTTATGAACGAAAAGATAATGAAATAAAATCAATGGATAATTATGACTCCCTTGCCTTTGATCACATACAAATCTTAATAGATGCCTTAGACTACTATACAAAGTCATTTGCATGAACTATTTAGAATGTTGTAAGTTTACTTCTTGATATGCTTTAATCGCATCCATAATATGAAATGGTTGCGTTTCGTGATCTCCAGCAGCATTCGCACTAATAAATAGATATTCATGTTGTGCTACACTACCAAGAGAAGCCATACACAATCCTGCTTCTGGTGTATACCCTGTTTTAGCCCCTTGAATATAATCATTTTTAATATTGAATTTTGTCATGCTTGTGAACAATGTACTTGTCAATGAAATGCCCTCTGGATGAATACTACTAGGATCTGTTTGATAAGATTGTGTAGACCATATGGAACGAAAGGTTTCATCTTTCATTGCTTCTTCGAGAAGGTACATTAGATCTTTTACCGTGGAATAATGTTGTTCATCATGAAGTCCAGTTACATTTGTAAAATTTGTTTGATGCATACCTAAACGCTTCGCTGTTTCATTCATTTTTTCAACGAATACTTCTTGCGTTCCTCCAATATACTGTGCAAGAGTTACACAAGCATCCGCACCACTTGGCAACATAGCCCCATATAATAAATCTATAATACTGACTTCTTCAAATGGTTCAAACCCAGCCATACTTGCATTCAATGTATGTAACGCTTGTATCTCATCCTTTGGAACTTGTATTTTCATTTCTAGATTATCGATTTGTTTCAACGCAATATAGACTGTCATGATTTTTGTCAAAGATGCTGGATACATTTTATCCTCACTTCTTTTCTGCAAAAGTATTTCTCCTGTTTCTACATCCATTAATAACGCATTATGACTTTCTAATTCTTTATTCAAATAAGATAATTTTGAATCATCTACCATAGAACTTTGAATTTCTTGTACTTCATGTAATAAAGAATCTCCGCCATAGAACGTAAAACCTGCTAAACAACATACCCCTAAGAAAAGTGCAGGTATTTTTTTTATCTTTCGTTTTCTTTTCATAATATAAGCTCCCTTCTTATGTAATTAAACCATGTACATAAGAAATGAGTTTGAACATATACTTAGTCTCAACTTAATATTTACTTAATTCTATCCAAACATCTTCATATAGACAAAAACAAGCCCTATAAGACTTGTTTCTGTTTTCTATTCATAGGCAAAATCACTTCAAACACAGTTTCTTCAAAACTACTTTGAGCTCTTATACTTCCACCATGTGCATTCATAATTTCTTTTGCTATCGCAAGACCTAAGCCAGCACCTCCAGCATGTGTGGAACGCGCTGCATCCAAACGATAGAATTTTTCAAATATTGTCTGTAATTTTTGTTCTGGAATCTCATCTCCTTGATTATGGAATGTAATATGTACATTATCTTCATCACACACAGCTTTCACAACAATTTTACTATTTTCATAACTATAGGGAATTGCATTTTTTAGTATGTTATTAAATGCTCTTGCAAGTTTGTCCGCATCTGCATAAAGGACTAAATTATCCTCCATTTGAATATCGATTTCTTTTCCCTGTTTCATCAGAATTGGATAAAACTGTTCACAAAGTTGCTGAAACATAAAGTTCAATTGAATCTTATTTTGAGAAAGCACAATATCATGTAAATTAAATCTTGTGATATCAAAAAATTCATCGATTAGGAACTCTAAACGGTTTGCTTTATCTAGTGTAATTGCCACATAATGCTCTTTTTGTTCTTGAGGAATATCCTTAACATCATCTAATAAACTAAGATACCCAATGACAGATGCTAATGGTGTCTTCATATCATGTGCCAAATAGGAAATGAGATCATTTTTCTGTCTTGTCTCTAATTCTAACATTCGCATTTGATGATCTTGTTGGTTTTGTATCTCCATCAATGTCATTTCTATATTTGCATAATCTTTAGGAAGTTCTTGCATTGGTCTATGATCACGAAATGCAGCAAGTATTTTTTCGTGTTGTTGAATCATCATTTTCTTATCATATTTTCTATTTCTTTCGATGAATAAGTAGCATACGCTAACACACAGTATAATAATAACTAATACTAGAAGTTTCAGGATATCCAACCTTGGTCGTGTATTAATGTAAACAATTCCATTTTCCGCTGTGTATTCATATGTATCAAATAATATGTTATATATCATATCCAAAAAACCACTTGTGAATGTGTCTATCAAATATACAGAAGCTATGATAATAACTAGAATAAAAATCAATTTTTTATATTTCATGCTCTATTCCCCAATCTTATATCCAACACCCCATACATTACGAATATATTTGGGATGATCAACATTATCTTTCATCTTTTCTCTTGCATGACGAATATGAACCATTAAGGTATTATTACTGGAACTAAGATATTCTTCTTTCCAAATAGATTCATATAATTCCTTTACACTAACTACACGACCTTTATTCATACAAAGGTAAGAAAGAATAGAAAATTCAATTGGAGTCAAATTAATAATTTTCTCATTTACTTTACATATATGACGAATCATATCCAAATAAAGTCCAGCATAGGTAAAGATATGGTTTTCTTGTTTTACATTATAGCGTTTGTATCTTCTAAGTTGCGCCTTTACTCTAGCTACAATTTCCAATGGCTGAAATGGCTTTGTAACATAATCATCTGCACCTATCGATAGACCTGTAATCTTGTCTATTTCTTGTTCTTTTGCAGTTAGCATAATAATCGGATATGTATACTTTTCTCGTATTTTACAACAGATTTGAAAACCATCTATATCTGGAAGCATGACATCTAACAATGCCAAATCAAATTCCATTTGTGATATTTGTTCTAAAGCACTTTTCCCATCATAACACACAACAATTTCATACCCTTCATTAGCTAGATATATTTGCATTAGGTTTGCTATTTCTTTTTCATCATCTACAATCAATACACGCATGAACATCCATCCCATCTTTCTTCTTATTATATCAAAGATATACGATTACAATTTCTTAATATTCACTTAATCTTACTTTTTATAGCTACAAAAAAACCAGAACCCTGGTTTTATTCGTTAATATGATAAACATCTAAATAGATATTCATGATTTTCTGTTTCATTACATCATCTTCCATTTTGTTTGGATAACTCATCAAATGTAATGATAATGGTTCACACCCTTCATGAAAGGATGGTTGAAGATAGATAATATTTGAATATAAAACACATCCCATACGTTCATAGAATGCAATTCTTCGCTTCGCAATGGCCGTCTGTGGCAATTCTACTTCAAATATAATATCTTTATGAAAGCTATTAAAAACTTCCAACATAAGTTTTCTGCCTACACCACTTCCTCTTGTCGTATGATGTGTCGCCAAATGTTCGAAGAACATAAAGTCTTCCATCTCATAATATGTAATAAATGCTTGTACACGGCCATCTTTTACGATCCCACATACATGATAATCTTCTCTATTTAACAACTCTTTTTGACCTTCATAGGTTCTTCTTTCTTCGATTGGAAAAGCTTCTTCCATGATTTCGTAAACCTGATCGAAGTAAGCTACGCCTAGTTCTAACACAATAAAACCTCCGTTTTCTTATAAATAGTATACCATATACGAGAAAAAAAGACACGAACGTGCCTTTTGACCAAATAGTTTGAGTTCTTTATATTGCATTTTGTATTTCCTCGAATGTTTCAGCGTTCATTAGTAATTGTGATACTTGTTGTAGTTGTTCCATGGTTAAAGTCGATAGCCAAGAAGATGCATCTACATCAAACTTAGCCTGAATGAGTTGATTCAAAAGCTTATTATAACCTTCTACTTTTCCTTCTGCTTTTCCTTTTTCCTCTCCTATTTTTATTCCTTCATCATAGTATCCTTGTTGAATAGCTTTTTGTTGTGCTTCTGCCATCTGGATTTGTTCTGCGAGTGTCCATATTTGTTCATTATCGCTCATTCGTTCATGTTTTTCCATAAGCTTTCTCACCACGCTTTCCTTTGTCTTTATTATATCATCGTCTTCATTGTTTTTAAAGAGATAACACATTTGTTCAAAAGCTGTTAATCCTGCTGTCTTTTTCGTCTTTACAATGTCGTTTATCACTGGTAAATGTATGTACGTTCTATGTATTAAGGCATGTGTACTTTCTACCTTTCCTTCTTCATTTCTCATTTGATACTTCATAATCAGTTTCCCTTTATCTTCTGAATAGTTATCCATAAAGATAATTTGATACACTGGTTTTAAATCTAAATAATCCTCTCCTTCTTTTAGTTGTTTCTCTAAAATCTTTGCGCCATAATACTCAAATCGATTCGTAAGATTTGTGAGTAATCCTTCAACTTGCATCTCCATATCATATTCATTTCCATGGATGTCTTTTACATGTACATCCAATATGATTTTCTTACCTGCAAGTGCTTCTGGATCCATTTCAGGATTTACCACAATACTATCTACCGGATCAATCCCTGTAATTTCCTTAATCATAAAGTGACGAATCATTTTGGAATCTTCATCTTGTGAAGATAGGGCGAATTTGAAGAACACATCATTTTTATAGCTTACTTTTGTTACATCTTTTGTAGCCATATATATCATCTCCTTTTTTGTTCTTACACTTTACATATACGAGATGAATTTTAAAATTCCTAAAAAATTAACAAACTTTATAATAAATATGTAAAAGTAAACAGAAAGGATAGTAAAGAAAAGACTCTCCACATTATCCTTGAGAGTCTCTATACTATATTCCCATATCTGCAATTGCCATCTCTTCAAGACGTAACCACATCCAAATATCACATGCACCATTCAACAACATATTACAAGATGTAAACATATAGATGGTATCTTTATCATGCCAAAAGATCAACAACAAAGAAAATCCAATAGAGATTGTTGTGAAGATTGCGGCAATCCACCATTTATCATAATGTAACAAACGTAAACGATAAGATATTAAAATATCTTCTATACCATGTATAAAGGTAATAAATGCTAAAATCAAATACATCGATTCTACTGCATCTGCAGTACTAGTAAGTGCCCATACCCCAGTAAAACAAGCACAAATACAATGGATTAAACTTAACACTGAGAACTTAAATCGTTCATCTTCTTGAATGAATAGAAACAATTGTCCAACTCCTTGAATCATTAAGAGAAACCCTGCAATGTAGGTGACAGCTAAAGGAGCATGTGGAAATACCACCAACATTGATCCACCTAATATCAACCAAAGCATAGACTGCATTAGTCCGTTCCATTTGATTTTGCTTAAATACGCCTTTGTAAATAGCATAGCATGTTCCTCCATCATACAACTTTCATTACATTATAGTAGCATTTCCATTTTAAGAAAGGAAGTCTTTTTTATGATATCTGCTATTTATTGGAAATCTACTCTTTTTACATACACTTTTTACAACATTATCGCAATAAAACTTGTTCAATACCCTTTAAATAAAAATCGATTATGGTATAATAAAAAGGCACTATTCAACCATACCCTCATAGTAAAATGGATATTACGGGTTCCTCCTAAGAATCAATTGCAGGTTCGATTCCTGCTGAGGGTGCCATAAATAAAAATAGAACACACTAACTAGCAAGTGTGTTTTTATTTTGTAGATCACACCAAACAATGCACACAGATTAAGAAGTTTAATCATATAGAATATCATAAGTTTCATTTCATTATATAACTTAGTAATGAGTAGACAATTATACTTTTAATGCTCTATATTTCATACATACAAAGAGATAAATTGGATATCATAAGCTAGAACACATAGTACAAAAAACTTGATATCATTTGAAACATTTCGCAAAATTTGATAAAATGCTACAGTTAGAAAAGGAGTGTTGTATCTTGGAATATATAAAATTAATTGGTGTAGTCATCATCGTTTTAGGATTTATGATGAAATTTGATGTACTTGCCACAGTGTTGATTTCAGGTCTAGTGACTGGTCTTGTATCTGGATTAAGCTTTACAGAAATACTAGCTATTATGGGGGAATCTTTTGTTAACAATCGACTTATGTCTGTATGGTTAATTATCTTCCCAGTGATTGCTATTATCGAACGTTATGGTCTTAAAGAAAGAGCATCTCATTTGATCGGTAAGATTAGAAATGCATCTGCTGGTAAAGTTTTATGCTTGTACATGATAATTCGTAGTGCTGCAAGTGGAGCAAATATACGTATCGGTGGACAGGTTGAATTTGTTAGACCTTTGATTCTACCAATGTCAGAAGCTGCTGCTGAAAAAGCCAAGGGTTCACAACTAAGTGAAAAAGAAGAAGATTCCTTAAAGGGATTAGCTGCAGCAACAGAAAACTATGGGAACTTTTTTGCTCAAAATATATTTCCTGTAGCAAGTGGAGTATTGTTGATTCAGGGTACATTAGCAGAAGCTGGATATGGTAGTACAACTATTTACTCTGTTGCACAAGCAAGTTATCCAATCTGTATCATAGCTATCATTTTAACGTTTGTTCAAGTACTTCGTTATGATAGAAAGATTAAGAAAGCGAGGATGAATACAAATGGAAACGATATTTAATAATGCTTCTGAATTTATATTTATTCTTTGTGGATTTGTTAGTTTCAATGCAGCTTATCAAGCATTAGGGAATGAAAGAGCTCGTATAGGAACTGTTGCATTTTGGACTTTATTAGGAGTCATCTTCATTTTTGGAAAAGTTATTCCTTATGAAGTTACAGGCGGATTGTTGCTAGTTATGGGATGTTTGACCATGTGCAAACAGGTTGAAATTGGAAAATTTAAAGCCCCTGATATAGAAAAAAGAAAAGCGTCAAGTGAAGAAATTAAGAACCTTATTTTTCTTCCAGCGATTCTTGTCGCAATGGTTGCGCTTATTTTATCTCGTGTCAAAATTGATGGACTTCCGTTGCCTGGTGCAGTGATGGTAGGCGCAGGATGTATTCTTGCCTTATTCTTTGCCATGTTATTATGTAGACCTAAGTTTACAGAAACACGTACAGATACCGCAAGGTTATTGATGCAGGTCGGTAGTGCATCTTTATTACCACAGTTGTTAGGTGCTTTGGGTCAAGTATTTACAAAAGCTGGAGTTGGTGATGTAATATCTGGAGTTATTTCTGGTCTTTTACCAGAAGGAAATATTTTATTTGGTGTTGTCATTTATTGTCTAGGTATGGTAATCTTTACAATGATTATGGGAAATGCATTTGCTGCATTCTCTGTCATAACGGTTGGTATTGGTATTCCATTTGTGATTGCACAAGGTGGAAATCCTAGCGTTGTTGGAGCGTTGGGAATGACTGCTGGATATTGTGGTACACTAATGACACCAATGGCCGCTAATTTCAATATAGTCCCTACAGCCGTATTGGAAACCAAAGATAAATGGACGGTTGTAAAAGCACAAGCACCTATGGCATTAACGTTAATCGTTATTCATATCGTATTGATGCTTGTACTTGCATTTTAGAAAGAAGGTTATACATGATGAAAATATTAGTTACAGGATTTGATCCATTTGGTGGCGAATCCATCAACCCTGCGATTGAAAGTGTGAAACGTCTACCAGATACAATTTTAGGCGCTGAAATAATCAAACTAGAAATACCTACTGTTGTTCATAAATCTTTAGCAGTTATCAAAGAAGCAATTGACACTTACCAACCTGATATGGTATTGTCCATTGGACAAGCAGGGGGACGTAGTGATATTACTGTAGAACGAGTTGGTATCAATATAGATGATTGCCGTATCAAGGACAATGAAGGAAATCAGCCAATTGATGAACCAATTTATGCAGATGGACCAGATGCTTATTTCGTTAATTTACCAATAAAGGCAATGGTAGAACATATTCGTAAGAGTGGAGTTCCTGCATCCATTTCAAACTCTGCTGGAACCTTTGTATGTAATCATGTCACTTATGGTGTGCGTTATCTATTAGAGAAACAAGGCAAAGGCGCAAAGAGTGGATTCATACATATTCCCTACTTACCTTCCCAAGTCATTGATAAACCAAACCAAGCATGTATGTCATTACAAGATATCGTAACTGGATTATGTGCTGCGATCAAAGCTATGGTACAAAATGATCAAGATATTAAGAAAGCAGAAGGAACGATTTGTTAATGCAGAAGATTTTTGTATATGGTTCTTTACGTGAAGGAATGTACAATTATGATAAATACCTGAAAGGGAATAGTATATTTCTAGGGTATGGGTATGTGAAAGGAAGCTTATATTCTTTAAAAGGAGTATCCTATCCTGCTATACTTGAAGGAAAGGAAAATATTCTTGGTGAAATTTATGAGATTGATGATGAACTACTAAAAGAAATTGATGCCTTAGAAGAATATGTACCAGGTGATCCAAATAATGACTATAATCGTATCTTCACTACGATATATATGCAAGATGGAACCACTGTACTATTACCCGTATATTTCTTTAACCTAACAAAGAAGGAAAATATGGAACGATTAAATCAAGTTATTACTGAGAACGATTATGTTGCTTATATGAATCAATAGAAAAAAACCTTGTGTAGACTACCCAATTTATGGGAGTTCATCACAAGGTTTTTTTACATATTCCAACAATGGTTTAAAGGTCCACTTCCTTTACCTAAATCTAAACCATCACGTAGTGCACCACCAATAAATCCTTTGGCTAAGGCAACGCTTTTATGTACGTTGTAACCTAATGCTAAATTAGAGGCAATGGCACTAGATAAGGTACAACCAGTTCCATGAGAGTTAGGATTATCAATTCGTTCACTCGGTAACCAGAAAGCATTTCCATTATGATATAAAAGGTCATCTGCGCGATCTTCAAAATGTCCGCCTTTGATTAAGATATAACCATCAAAGAAGGTCGCAATCACTTTCGCCGCTGAAATCATATCATCTTTTGAGTGAATTGAAAGATCACTGAGTACTTCTGCTTCTGGAATATTAGGAGTAATGATCACTGCTAAGGGAAGAAGTTCTTCCTTTAAAGCCGTCAATGCACGATCAGCTAATAGCCTAGATCCACTTGTTGATACCATTACAGGATCAACTACAATGTTTTGTGCGTTGTATTGTTGTAATTTCTCTACAATTTTATGAATAAGTTCTGGTTCTGACACCATTCCAATTTTTATCGCATCTGGTTCGATATCTTCAAATACACAGTCGAATTGTTCTTCTAAAAACTTTGGTGTTACATTCATAATATCACGTACACCTAGTGTATTCTGAGCTACAAGAGCAGTGATAATGCTCATTCCATATACTTTATGTGCCATGAATGTTTTAAGGTCTGCTTGTGCTCCTGCACCCCCTGTTGGGTCTGTTCCAGCTATCGTTAATACTTTTCTCATACCAATCCTTTCCAATCAGTTAATGCAGATACTGCTTGATTACTGATTTCACATATCTGATTCCAATCTTTATCATTCGCTTCATCATATACCGCCACTACTTGATACCCATTTGTTCTCATACATTCAATGGCATATAATGCATCATCAATAAATACACACTCTTCTTTTTTTATGCCTAATTTCTCTATAGTTTTTTGATAAATACGTACATCCGTTTTTGGACAATCAGCTTCTTCGCAAGTCATAATGAATTCGAAATGATGTAAAATACCACATCGACGAAATGCGCTTTGTGCCATTTCTAAGCTACTTGCAGTTAAAACACATACACGTAAATTTTCTTTTACACAGCGTTCTATACATTCCTTTACGCCATTCTTTAAGGGAATATCTTCTTTATAATGTTTCATGACTTGTGCTTCAATTCCCTGTTGTATTTCTTCTATAGTATCTTCTAATTGATAAGTTTGTTTTAGATACATCGCAGATTGAGAAAGTGACATCGGTGTTATAATTTCTTGTAATCCCTCTTCTGCATGTATTTGTAAAGTTGCTAAATAATCTTCTCCTACATGATCCCATACATGCATAGAATCTAATAGTGTCCCATCCATATCGAAAACAACAGCTTTTAACATTTTACTAGTTCCTGCGTTTTCTTTTTTAAAATCTTGCTAGCTTCAAATATATTCTCTTTCGCCATAATAGCGGATACAATAGCTACTCCATCAATGCCACTTCCCTTTAGCTCTAAAAGATTATGTTCATCGATTCCACCAATTGCTATTACTGGAATATGCACTGCCTCTACGATTGCTTTTAAGGTAGCAAAGCTTACATCATCCGCATCTTTCTTTGTCTTTGTAGAAAACATTGCACCTACTCCAAGATAATCTGCACCTTCTTCTTGTGCGCGCAAAGCATCTTCAACACTCTGTGCAGATACACCAACAATTTTGTCTTCTCCTAGAATCTTACGTACTTCTATGGCTGGCATATCACTTTGTCCAACATGTATACCATCTGCATCCACTGCCTTAGCAACTTCAACACTATCGTTTACAACGAAAGGAATTTCATGTCGTTCACATAGTTCCTTTATTTTCTTAGCTTCTTCTATGAATTCTTCTAAAGGTAGCTCTTTTTCTCGTATTTGAACAAAACTGACACCACCCTCAATCGCTTTTTCAATATCACTTTGTAGTTCTCTTCCCGCTAACCAAAAACGATCACTTACTAAATAAAGCTCTAAATGTTTCTTTAGTTTCTTTCTATCGAACTTCAATTTTAAGACCTCCATTCAATAGAGAAGGTGTCATATTACTAAGCGCATCGATGATATAGATATGTAAGGAACCACTTCCCTTTTTCTCTTGTAAAACACGCTCTTGAGCAAGCTCTCCACTAAATCCCATGTGAGCAACTCCACATGCGCATGCATCTAGTAAGTTTTCAGGATTTGCACCCGCATAGGCTCCAAGGATTGCGGATAACATACATCCAGTCCCTGTAATGCGTGACATTTCTTTATGTCCATTAAAAATTACATATGCCTTATCTGTATTACAAATGATATCGATAGCCCCAGTAATCGCAATTACTGCACCTGTCTTCTTACTCAACTCTTTTGCGAATACAATTGTTTCCTCCAAATTCTCTTTTGTGACTACATCACTCACATCTGCATCTACACCTTTCGTAGATCCACTTCCGGCATATACTGTTTTAATCTCTGAAATATTTCCTCGTATAATGCTAAACTTTACTTCTTTTAGTAAATCAAATGTTGTTTGTGTACGTAGGGTACTCGCTCCTGCACCTACTGGATCTAAGATGACTGGATGCCCTACTTCATTAGCTTTCTTACCCGCTTTAATCATAGAAGCAATCGTACGTTTATTTAATGTACCAATGTTTATCACAAGGGCATTACAGATGGATGTAATCTCTTCAACCTCTGCTTCATCATCCGCCATAATCGGACTTCCATGTACCGCCAATACTGCATTTGCACAATCATTCACCGTTACATAATTGGTGATACAGTGTACAAGTGGTGCTTTTGTTACTACATTTTCCATTTCTCTTTCAAACATATACTTACCTATCCTTTCGTTTGATAACTCATATTCCAAAACTTCAGTTCATGTATACTCGCTTCACGAAACAATTCTTGAAGGTGCTCTTTTTCATTCTCTTTTAAATACTGGCTCGCTTCATTCGCAAAGTTCATCCATGTTTTACACTTTTCCAAATATTCCGTACAACAATACTCCTGTATCCAATCACCATATACACTTTCTTGAATCAAATCCACATTCTCTTCTAACAAGCATTTTCCAATGTACGCATATGAAAGCATACAAGGAAGAGTCGCATATAAAATCTCGATATTCCCTTCATTTTTCGCAACTTCGTGTAAGAAATTTGTATAATTTCTACAAGTTTCTTGTTTTGGTTCTACTTCTAGTTGCTTAACATCATACCCCAATGCTTTTAACATACGAATACGTGCAGCACTTTCATTAGATTCTACAAACTTTAACATCTCATAAAAAAGGCAAATTTCATCCATGGTTTCACTCTTAAATATCCCCATTCCAAAACAACGTGCATACTCTTTCAGATATTTTGTATCTTCAATCAAGTACTGTATAAACATTTCTTGTTTCATGGTATGGTTTCGTATATCTTTTAGGAATGGATGATCCACATATTGACTCCAAATATCCCAACTTTTTTGTATGGTTTCTTCTATAAATGTCATATTTTCTCCTCCCCATAAACAAAGGGATATGCCAATGAGCATATCCCTTATATGTTACGGTTATGTTCCCTACGTTGGCATTATCCAAATCAGGTACGGTCGAAGTTCTCAACTTCCTCTCAGCCTGTTTACAAGCTCCCTTTATGTACTTTAAAATAGTAGCATGATTCTTACACTACGTCAATTTATAAATTGTCATCTATATCATTACGAATCATTTTTTTGAGACACGATTTTTTATAGAACTATCTAAACACTTATATTTTTTACTCATTAAATGACATTAAATCACTTGCTCAGAATATGTTTTTATTCATTCATCAATCTGAATTCAGAAGTTCTAAAAAACCCTCGCGTCCATACTTTTCGTAAACGTATCTCCAAAATCTTCTGTTCATCGCTACACCATTCATAGAACGTTTCATATTCATTTTTATCGAGTTTATAAAAATCACTAGCCATCCCACTCTGTACTTTTCTTTCAAGCACATATATTCCATCAAGCAGACCAACAGTTAAATTTCCATGCCTTTGCTTGACTTCATAATCATTCCAAGTCATCTTGTGACCCCCTTTATATATTTTTGGGTATCATAAATTCCGCAGTAATATTAAATTTAACATCTTATCATATAGTATACTATAGCTTTCCAGTGCCATATTTTTTTGTCTACTCACGTTGAACCTATAGAAAATTTTCATAACGAGCATCATAGCGTTGTGGAAAAAAATTCACTTAGTGTAAAATTTCTTTTTTCTTTTTTTTGCTAGTTGTTGTCTTAACGAGATGTTCCACAAAGAAATCCATGATTGTTTCCATGTTTTCCATTAGTAGACAAATGTTTTGACTTAAAGCAATATAAATCTCTTCTTCACTAAATGGTGCATACATTTGTGCTTCTACACTGGCTTCTAATTGCTCAATATTGATTCCCTTTTTCTTAAATACTTTCTTACAGTTTTTGTTATAGCTTTGAAATTCTTCATAACACTGTATTGCTTCTTCTCTTTTATTCATTTGATAATTCAAGATAATCATTGGGATATACATAAATGCAGAAGGTTCATCCCATTGTTCAAAAAAGTTTTTAGCTTCTTCATATTGTTGAAGACGTGCATAGATTGTTATGAGTGAATAGCGAACTCCTAAATTATCATGTTCACATAAACGCATCATATCTTTTGCCTCTTCTAAAGCAAGCATAAACTTCCCATGTTCCATTAGATATTCAAGATATGCTTTTTTGATTCGCATAAAAGGACGCGTTTCAATGATACCCCAATAATGTCCAATGGAATCTTCATCACAAAATCCTTTTTCTTTCATTTTCTTTTCCCCTAGTCTCACTAGGTTCTCATATCGCTCATCTGCATCATCTTCCCAAACATCTAAACTTAAAAATAACGCATCAAGATTTTCAGGATCAAGTTCTAAAATTTTTTCTAGTAATGCTATGTATTCTTTCTCACTTTGACAATCATCCAACTCATATACCAATTCTTGTGCTTGCTCTTCTTTGCTAAGGTTTCTTTCTGGTAATTTATGATTGTTATAAAGCTCCATAAATTCATGCCCGATTTTTTCTAAATCTCTTTCATCTTCACAATGATCTTGTATATACTTTTCTAATTCCCTCATCATCTTTTCATTGCTTTTCATAGAATCACCTCTCTTATAATTATAGTATACTTCATTGTTCGTTATATATATAGTACTTTCATACATTTATCAGGTTTATTTATTCGAATATTTCCTCATGAATGTGATACAATAATAGACAAGGAGTGGTTTCTATGAAAAAAAATCAAACATCATTATTTAAAGAATACAAAGAAAAGTCAAACGCATACAACCTTGCGTTAAACACTTTATATTTTGACATTGCTACCATTGCACCAAAAGATGGTTTATCTTATCGCAATCGCATGGTTTCTATTTTATCAGGAGAATCATTTTCTCATGAAACTTTTCCCGAACATGTGACATTGATTGAGGAAATGGCAAAAAATAAAGATAATTCAAAAGAATTACAGAAAGAATTAGATTTGATGTTACGTAATCTATCAGATATTCGAGTACTTCCAAAAGAGGTTTATGTTTCTTTTACTCAACTAAAGGCAGAGAGTCAAACTGCATGGGAGAAAGCCAAAGAAGCAAATGATTATCAAATTTTTAAACCATATTTAATCCAGATTATTGAGAAGCAAAAAGAAATACTAACCTATGTAAATAAAACTTGTAGTGATTATGATTATCTTTTGGATCGTTATCAAATAGGTTTAAATATTGAAACTTATGATCTGTTCTTTAATAAAATTAAAGAAGAACTATTACCATTTATCAAACGAATTTTAGCAGAAGGAAAACATATCGATCAAGGAATTTTACTACAATCGTATCCAGTAGAGGAACAAAGAGAGTTTATGGATATCCTAATGAAATACCTTCAGGCAAATCCCAAGAACTGTTATATTACAACAAGCGAACATCCATTTACACAATTCTTTTCTACTGATGAGGCAAGAATCACAACTCATTATCATGAAGACAATGTAATGTCCGCAATATTCTCTACCATTCATGAGTATGGACATGCCAACTATGGTTTGCATGTAAATCCAGACTATGAGGGTACTACACTTGAAACTGAGATAGGATATGCAATGCATGAATCTCAATCACGCTTCTTAGAGAATCATATAGGTAGAAACCCACACTTTTGGATTCCATTATATCCAAAGCTACAAGCTTGTTTTCCTGAATATTTGAACGATGTATCCTTTGATGCTTTCATGGAAATGATCAATGTATCAGAACCATCTTACATTCGCACAGAAGCAGATGAACTAACCTATCCAATTCACATTCTCATTCGCTATGAATTAGAAAAAGCTATCTTTGATGGAAAAGTGGATTATGAACAACTAGATACGATGTGGAATGATAAATATGAGGAATATCTTGGTATACGTCCAAGCAACGATGCTGAAGGTATCCTACAAGATATGCATTGGGGTGCTTCCAATTTTGGTTACTTCCCTACTTATGCATTAGGAAGTGCATTTGCAGCTCAATTCTACCATCAGATGGAAAAGGAATTAGATGTAAATCATATTCTTGAACATGGAGAATTTGAAAAAATTTATTCATGGCTTGCGAACAATATTCATCAATATGGGGCATTAAAAAGTGCAGAAGAAATTATGATGGATACGACTAAAGAAGCTTTTGATCCAATGTATTACATCCATTATTTAAAAGAAAAATACGCGGCTATTTATGATATAAAATAAGAAAAAAGCTAGATGTAGAAATCTCTTTCAGAGTTCTTACACTAGCTTTTCTTATTTTTTTCTAAACAATGCGTTGATTTTTTCTTGAATAAGATTTGGATCATAACCCGCACTCTTTAACTTCGCTATGCGTTCTTGACCATTTCCCCAATTTCCTATTCCTCTAAAAATTTCTAACGCAATTTGATCAGATGACTTCTTTTGTCCTCCCGGAATATGCGGATCACTATCAATCCCAGTATCATTGGTCCAACCAGTTCCATTGTTCAACAAATAAGGATACTTCGCGCCTTCTTCAACTCTTGTAATTCTTCCTTCCCAATCTCCTTTATATACTCTTCCCCCCATACTTGAAGTGGAAAGAGTATTCGTACATACATACGTACCAATCTTGTATTTTGTCTTTGTTGGTTTCGTATATAAGTCTTTATATACGTTTGGTCGGAAAGCGCCTAACATTCCACTATAAGAGAAGGTTGCTTCATTAAATGCTCCCGCAAATCCTCCTTGATTCTGACCTAAAAAAACTCCTGTGCCATCTCCATTATCTGCCATAAATATAGCGATATGGCTATAAGGAGTTTTGGGTGCTTCTTTAAACACCACAATATCCCCTTTTTGTAGTGTTGTCACAACATCACAAGAAGTTAACATACCGTTGATATTGCGATTGTTCCAAATATCTTTTACATACCCAGTGGATGTACAAAAAGAATAGGGATAACCTAACCACTTCATATAATATGCATACCCATCCCAACATTGTGCACCATAAAATCCATCCATATCTTTTCGCACACCTAGCACTTCTTTTTTAAAATCTGTTGGAGTCTTCATCAAATCTTCCTTTCCTAACACGTTCTATCTCTTACATTACAATATGTATAAAATTCATATCCTTGTAGTATAAACACATAGAATGAACATAGGAGTGAGGCGTAATTCATCTTTTCCTAAACTATAGTGATATTTCAATTTAATTGAATTCAATTAATCATATAAAAAAGCCCCACAACAGGGCTTCTATAATATTCTGGCGCACCCGACAGGAGTTGAACCTGCAACCGTCAGAATCGGAATCTGATACTCTATCCAATTGAGCTACGGGCACATGCACGAACATTATAACATATTCAACATGTGCTCGCTATATGCATTTCATAATTTATCGAACTCAAATTTATTTACAACTTAATCCATTTGTTTTTTATGATACAAGTTTTTAACATGCAACCAATTTATGAGAATGGACATACTTACTCCGAAGGCTGTATCGATGATACGGTTAATCGCATATGAGAAGAACTGATCTTCTGGTGTATTTAACATAACGATAAAAAAGACAACGGAGCCTGCTTGTATTGCATTGGAACATTTCAATAATTGGCTCATATTGATCAAAAATATAATTCCAATGAAAATGAGTATTATATGGGTAATATGATGATACGATAACAGTAAGCTAAGACTATAAAACAACATACCAATAACACCACCAATGACTGTGCCTATTAAACGATTCCCTCCAGTTCTAAGGGAAGATGGGACAGAGTTATCCATTCCAAAGACAGCCCCTATACAAGCGAAGGTAGCGTTACGACCAATACATTCATAAATGATAGCGCATAAGGTTGCGGAAATTGCCGTTTTGATATTTCTTAAACCAATACCGAAGATTTTCTTAGATGATATTTGTTCTTTTGAAATCGTTGTTATAGTTTCTTCCATTTGTTTGTTTTCATTTTGAGAATCCATTCTACACCTCTTTCAGTACATTTTATTATAACAAATTTCTTATAAATTGTAAAAAAGGCGATGGTTAGAGAATTTCTCCTTCCATCACCTATTCTTAACATCCATCAACATCAATTTCCTATTGTGTTTTCTTATGTGCTTTTTCTAACTCTAATAAGAAGATTTTCTTATCCAATCCTCCACCATATCCTACCATCTTACCACTTGCGCCAATAACGCGATGACAAGGGACGATAATAGAAATAGGATTACGATTATTTGCCATCCCTACTGCACGACTTGCTTTATCATTTCCGCATAACTTTGCGATATGATGATACGAACAAGTTTCTCCATAAGGAATGCTACATAGTGCTTTCCAAACCTTTTCTTGAAAAGGTGTTCCTGTAGGTTGTAAAGGCAAGTCAAAGGTTGTACGTTTACCCTCGAAATACTCATCTAGCTGTTTACAACATTCACGAATACATGCATTAAGACTCTCTTGTTTTTGTTCATCTGAGAAAAGTACATGTGTAATCGCTTTTTCGTTTGCTCTAATTTCCAATATTCCTACTGGAGATTTGTAATATGCACAATACATATCGGCTCCTATTCTACTGATTTCAAAGATTCTACCATTGGAACCTTTTTCAGTTTATTGAACATCGCAAGATTTACAATAATTGCGAATGCTACAGTAATCAAAAAAGAATACATAAATGATGACATATCAATATTCCTTCCAAACATTACATTATCTAATTCTGCTAAATCCATAATGAGTCCATGTAATGCAATACCTAAGAATAATCCAACAAAACCACCAATGATTGTTAAGAATATGTTCTCACGGTATACGTATGCACTTACTTCATTATCATAAAATCCTAATACTTTAATTGTTGCAATTTCTCTTAATCGTTCGGATATATTTACATTTGTTAAATTGTATAACACGACAAATGCCAATAATCCGGCTGATATAATTAATACTACTACTACAAACGATAAGGAATCTACCGTTTTCTCAAAGCTAGAAGCAATGCTGGAATAGAAGGATACGGATTGAATCATATCATCTTGCATATACTTGTTTCCAATTTTACTTTCCTCTTTGATATATGATTTTTTTATCTTGATAAGTTGTCCACTTGGTTTTGCGCTAACATGATACAATCCCTTATAATACGTATTGCTCATATAAATTGCATGTCCAACATAGTTTTCGCAAATCCCTGTAATCTTCACTTTCTTTTGAACACCATCCCCATTGTTAATGGCAAGTGTATCTCCAACATCAACACCTTTTCGTTTTGCTAGTTTCTCTGTAATGACTGCCCCATCATCTTGGATAGGCACTTCTTCATGGCCAATGCGTGTTCTCACATCGATAAAATCTTTGAACTTCTCTTTGTCATTTACCACATAAATATCAACGCCTTGATCATCGCCTTTATCTCTAAATGTACCATGAAGAATAGATACTTCCATATGATCTTTAAATGTAGAATCACTACTTAATTGTTTGTTCAATTCTTCTCTTTGTGTAAGTGTTGAATCCTCTTTGTAAGTTACACTCATATCAAAGGTAAAGATATCTCCGTATTGTTTCGTAACAATTTCTCCAATAGAATCCTGAACACCAAATCCTGCCACTAATAAAGCAGTACAACCGCTTATACCAATTACTGTCATAAGGAATCTTTTCTTATAACGGAAGATATTTCGTGCAGTTACTTTATGAATGAAATTGAAATGTTTCCAAATGAAGTGAATACGTTCTAATAGAATCGTCTTACCATTCTTTGGTGCCTTTGGACGCATAAGAAGGGATGGAGTTTCCATCAAATCTTTATAACATGCAAATACAGCCGCTGCAATAGTCACGAAGGACGCAATACCAATAGAGGTGAATGCCATCGCAACTTCAAAATGCAAGGTTACCGAAGGCATAAGATACATAATACCCCATGCATTATAAATCACGGTTGGGAAAATCACAGTACCCACGAGAGCACCGAATAAACCTCCAAAGATACTCGCAATTCCAGCATATGCAATATACTTCATCGCAATATATGCATTGGAATACCCTAGTGCTTTAAGCGTTCCAATCTCTTGACGCTGTTCATCCACCATGCGGGTCATTGTTGTTAAACAAACAAGTGCCGCTACAAGATAGAAGAATACTGGGAACACTTTTGCGATACCATCCATACGATCCGCAGCACCACCAAAATCCATATAGGAATAATGGGAATGTCGATCTAGTACGTACCACTTTGGTTCTTCTATTTCTGCTATATCTTTTTTACCTTTTTCTATTGTTTCTTTTGCTTCTTCAAGTTTCGCAATACCATCTCGTTCTTCATTGGCAAGCTTGATTTTGTTGTCATTGAGTTCTTTCTCATTCTTAGAAATTGTTGCTTGTGCTTTTTCAAATTCTTTTTGTGCACTCAACTTCCCATCCTTGATTTGTTGTTCTCCAGCATTTAATTGTGAAGTGGTTGTGGAAATGGCTTCTTTTAATTGTGTCAATTGTTGTTGCGCATTGTCCAACTGTTGTTGTCCATTATCAAGTTCGCTCTGTATCTTTAAAATCCCATTTGATAATTCTGCTTGTCCTTTTGTCAACTCCTCTTTTTGCTTAAGAAGTACTGCTTTTTCTTCTTCGCCAAGAGCTGGATTTTGTAGGGCATTACTAAGTGCAATCAACTGTTCATTGATGCCATCCAACTGCGTTTGTAACTTTGCCTTTTCACTTAACGCACTAGCTTTACTATTTTCAAATTGTTCTTTATTAGACTCTAGTTGCGTAGAGCCTGTTGTATATTGTTGTTGTAGTTCCGCAACCTTTGCTCTACCATCCGCAATTTCTTGTTCTTTTTGTTTAAACGTAGTTTCTGTATTTTTTATGTTTGAAGATAAATCTGCTTTTCCTTTGTTTAACTGCTGTTCACCCTCTGCTAATTTCGCTTTAGCATCAGCTATTTCACGATCAAACTTCGCTTTGTTTTCCTCGTACTCTACAATACCTTCATCTAGTTTATCTTGTGCTGTTTTCTTAACTTCTTGTAGACGAACATCGCCACGTTCCTTTGATATTTTTTTGATAGCTTTTTCGATTGGTTTGATTTTATCAAAGTAATCATCATGATAGGAATTATAAGAAACAGCCCCATCCACTGTTACATAAATTTCACTATATACATCTGAAGTGAAGTTTGTATCTGGTATAGCGATATATCTAGCTACCTTTCCATCTCCAACAGTAGAACTTCCTTTTTCATAGGATAGATAATAAGGTGTCATTACCTTACCTACAACTGTATACGTATCATTTTTTAAGGATTCTCCAAGCTTCTCAGATGTCCCTGAAGTAAGTGTAATTTTATCTCCTAATGCATATCCAGAAGGCGCAATTTTATCAGCTTCCATAATACATTCATTCTCATTTGTAGGCATTCTTCCCTCTACCAACTTGTATTGATTAATATAACTAGAATCCTTACTTTCCTTGTTCATTGGAAAGGACATCACACGTACAACGTTTTGTTGTGAACCTTGCATCGTTAAAGTATCTAGTGTATGAGATGCATATACACCCTCTACTCCACTTATTTTTTCTATTGCGGTCGCATCATCCTTTGTTAGTCCTAAGGTTGATTGTACTTTAAAATCCATTAACCGATAGTCATCATAATATACATCGGCTGAACTCTTCATAATAGGAACACTCGCTTTAATTCCAGCATAAAAAGCCACTCCGATTCCCACGATTGCAAAGATGGAAATGAAGCGTCCAAAAGATTTTTTAATTTCGCGTGTTGTATCTTTTAGAAGTGCTTTTTTCTTCATGATGGATTCCTTTCGATTTAATATTCAATTTCATCTACAGGCAGTGGATGTTCATTTTGTACAATACTTTCAATACCTCCATTGCGTACTTTAATAACTTTATCTCCCATTGCGGTAAGTGCAAGATTATGCGTAATTACAACCACACTAATACCATGTGATTTACACATATCCTGTAAGAGTTTTAAAATCTGTTTTCCAGTGTTATAGTCTAATGCACCTGTTGGCTCATCACATAGCAACAATTTTGGATTCTTCGCAAGTGCACGAGCAATCGCAACACGTTGTTGTTCACCACCGGATAATTGGGCTGGAAAATTAGATGCTCTTTCTTCCAAACCAACCGCCTTAATAGTTTCATCGATATCCAACGGATGTTCACAGATTTGTGTAGCGAGTTCTACATTTTCTTTTACAGTAAGATTTTGTACAAGGTTATAAAACTGAAATACAAACCCAATATCATAACGACGATATGTTGTTAGTTCTTTGCGTTGAAACTTACTCACTTCTCTACCATCGACATAAATATCACCACTGCTACTGCTATCCATACCACCAAGGATATTTAAAATGGTACTCTTTCCAGCACCACTTGCTCCTGCTATTATCACAAACTCACCCTTATCAATCGAAAAATCAACACCTCTAAGTGCTTCAATTTCAACCTCTCCCATTTTATAAATCTTTTTTACATTTTTAAACTCTATATAGGCGCTCATGGACGTTCCCTCCATAATTATCTTATCTATATTATACTCGTTTTTCTTGATTTCGGCATTATAAATGTTACTTTTGTAACACTATCTTATATAAACTCCTGTTGACAACTCAGCTACCTTGCTTTACAATATAGTTATAAGTAACTTGCATTGCAAGATAGTGAAAGGAGTAGACCTATGATTCCCTCTCAAATGTTAAAAGGCATTCTAGATAGTTGTATTTTACAAGTCATACAGCACAAAGAGACATATGGATATGAGATATCACTTCAATTGAAAGAATTTGGATTCGGAGAGATTTCAGAAGGAACTATTTATCCTTTACTTTTGCGTCTTGAAAAAAATGGACTCATAAAAGCAGTCTATCGTGAGTCTGCATTAGGCCCTAAAAGAAAGTATTTCTCCTTAACACCCTTAGGTGAACAAGAACTATTTAATTTCGTAACACAGTGGAATGAATTAAGGAATGCAGTAGATGCCCTAAATGGAGGATATCATCATGAATAAACTAAGAGCTTTACGAAAAACAAATCGACAATTATCAAAGAAATTAGATTATATCAATAAGCCTATTTACTTAGATATTAGTATGTATTTACTTGCGTCACGTTTGTATATTGAAAAAATCGAAGAAACAAAACAAGATATTCTATATATCATGTTAGAAGCGCAAGAACAAGGGATAACTTTTGATAAAAAAGTAGGTCTTAGTGTTTCTTCTTTCTGTGATCAAATTGAACAAAACTCAATCAAAAAAACATATTTTGAAAGTTTTCTTGAATTTTTCCGTATCTCTGCAACTATTTTTACAGTATCAACTATTGGTTTTCTCATTGTATCACCTTCTATAGTAAATAAACTTTCACTTCTTTTTTCAGGACAAGAAATTCCTTTGTACCTTCCCACTATATCTCTTATATATTTGATTGTATACCCTTATCTTATTTTCTTACTAAATATGTATGTTCCTAGAATTCTAATACCAATTCTTCATAGTCGTCGACACACTCGAATCATCATTTCTGTATGTAATGGCGCTTCCGTCTTCATATTCCTATTGATTTCAAGTTTTCTAATAGGTCAAAACGCAATCTTTTCTATCTCATTATTGCATATACTCATCGTCAATATCATCTCGTTCTTTACTTTAATTATAACGAATATATGGATTTTGTATTTACGAAAAAAACACATAGAACTTACTATCGTGCAACAGTAACAATCAACAATTACCTACAGGAGGTCTATACTACTATGAATAAATTAAAAGAATTACGTCTATCCAACAACAAGCTGGACAATGAACTTACAAGTGAAAACAGTATCATCATGGTTGATATTGTCTGTTATTTACGATCTAGTGATATTTACGATGAACAAATTGAAGAAATACGCCATGATCTCTTAGCCATGTTCTTGGATGCGCAAAATCAAAACGTCGATATACATGAGCAGATCGGTGATGATTTTAAAGCATTCTGTGATGAAATTATTGCTAGCACACCAAAGAAAACAAAAACTGTAAAGATCATTGAGCTTATCGAAATCGTATTTTATGAATTCGTGTTATTGAGTACAATTATGTTATTATTCAATATTGATTATACACACCTATTTGAGAATGGAATTTTTCAAACATATCTTTCCGTTCCTATCCTTTCCCTTATCCTATTTTTTGTGTTGATGACCATACCTTTCGCAATCTATGAATATGTTACAAAAACAGCTTTAAAAAAAGAGAGAAAAAGATCAAAGAAGCTTATAATGATACAATGCGTAGTGGCTGGGATTACTGCTGGAATATGCGTAACTATTTATGTCCAAGCAATTGGCTTTTCAAATGAAATTGAGATTCCATTAGTTACGATCATACTCATTATTCTTGTTGCATTTATATGTAAGATACTCCTAACCAAGTTCGTTCAATCCCTTCATAAAAAACATATACAAATGACAAAGACTCTTTCCTAAAGGGTCTTTATTTTGAATCAAAGAATCCTAAGTCTTTTTGAAATTATGCTATACTATATGCAGGAGGTGTTACAAAATGGAATATCGTATAGCACATTGTAATATCAATGTAACGGATCTGCAAAAAAGCATTACATTTTATAAAGAAGCTCTTGATTTGGATGTCATTCGTACAAAAGAAGCAAGTGATGGAAGCTTTGTATTATGCTACCTTGGAGATGGCATTTCTTCTTTTGAGTTAGAATTAACTTGGTTGAAAGATCATCCACAACCTTACGAATTAGGTGAAAATGAAAGTCATATAGCGTTTTGTGTGAAGGATTTTGATAAGGCCTATCAAAAACATAAAGAGATGGATTGCATCTGCTTTGAGAATACAAGTATGGGCATTTATTTCATCCATGACCCTGATGATTATTGGCTAGAAATCGTACCTGAAAAAGATATCTAATACTATTTGGATATCTTTTCTTTTTTCAGGCAGAATACTTGTGAATCTTGTTATAGAGGTCTATAATAATTCCATAAGATTGAAGAGGTACTATGAAAAAACTAACATTAGAAAATAAAGATGAATTATCTCCTTATATAAAACAAGCTGATTACAATGAATATAATTCCAATATCATCACAATGTTGATGTGGTCTTCCATGTATGAAGTGTACTTTGAAACCTTCGAACATTATGCAATAGCTTATACTAAAATGCCAAATCATCCGACCATATGGATGATGCCATATTGCACGAAAGAATATCGTAAAAAAGCAATGCAAACCATTCAGGAATACTCTTCTACTTTAGGGATGGAGTTTGAAATTCATTCCATGACCCTTGAATTTAAGAATTGGCTACAAGAAAACTATCCGGATGAATTTTTAGTTTGGGATTGTTATAATGCAAGAGATTATATTTATGAGCGCAAACAACAAGAAACTCTTGTTGGAAAGAAAATGCAAAAAAGAAGAAATCATTATAATGCATTTTTAAAAGAATATGAAGGACGCTTTGTTTATAAAGCATTAGAAGAATGTGATATCCCAAACATTTATGAATTGTTAAAGGCATGGAAAGCAAACAAAGATCATGATGATAGCATCGATGCAGAAGAAGCAGGTATTCGTTTATTGCTAACGAATCTAAATACGTTGGAAATTCAGGGCGGTTGTATTTATATCGATGGGCAACTGCAAGCATTCAACATCACTTCACGTTTATCAAAAGATACTGTACAAATCCATGTAGAAAAAGCCAATCGATCTGTTCGTGGTTTATATATTGCGATTCTAAAATTATTCTTAGAAACACTTGATGAAAAAGTCCTATATTTAAATCGTGAAGATGATATGGGACATCCAGAACTTCGAAAAGCAAAAACAGATATGCAGCCAATTTCAAAAACACAGAAGTTTGGAAGTTGTCATCAAAAGATTGAGATTTCAAAAGCTAACAATACTTTCTTAGAATCTATCAAAGCATTATGGACTGAACGTTTTGAGGATGAAACAAAGGAAAGTACAGAGTACTTCTTTACCCATATGTATCATGAAGAAGAATGTTATATTCTTTATAGTGAAGAAGAATTGATTGCGATGATGCAAACAAGGAAAATGAAAATCGTATTAGATGGCAAAGAGGAACAAGTCTCCTTTATTGTAGGTGTCGCAACAAACGCTGAATATGAAGGCTGTGGGTATATGAAACGTCTGATGAATTATGTTCTAGAAGACTTGAAGAAAAGTGAGCGTTTCACTCTTTTACAGGCTTATGATTGGGATGTATATAAAGCATTTGGATTTGAAGAAGTATATGCACTTTCTAAAACAAAATTGGACAAAGCAAGTTTTACAGATAAAACAGGAACACTATCTCCTTGTACTTCTCCTAATTTGTTACTAGAAAACTACCAAATATTTACGAAAGATAAAAATGGTTATCGTGTTCGTGATACTAAATACTATGAACAAAAGATTGCCTATAGTGCCTTGTGGAATTATGTTATTCTTCTCCATGAAGTAAATGGAGTTATGGATGGCTATAGTGTCCTTGAAGAACAAGAAGATGCTCTTTACATCCATGAATGTATTTATCAAAGTGAAACAGCACGTGATCAGATGTTATCCTTACTTTGTGAACATGATAAAAAAGTCTTTGTCATGTTGGAAGAAGATGTGGAGCTTCCAGGAAGAAAGAAAGTTATAACACACATGATGGTGAAAGAATTAGGTAGTGAAACATTCCCTAAGAAACCTTTATTTATCAATGAAGAATTATAAAAACGAGCAAATTTCTGCTCGTTTTTTTATGATTTCTTACGGAATGCATCTACCCACTCTATAATCATTTGTTTACTTTCTTCTACATCATCTCTTGAAATACTCAATCCATCTTGCACTACATGAGCATTAGGTTCTGTTTTTATAATGTTTTCTATTGTACCTGCAAACCCACTTCCACCGTGCGTATTAAAAGGAATTATGGTTTTATCAGATAAATCGTACATATCTAAAAAGGAATATACGATCATTGGTAAATCACTCCACCAAGTAGGATAACCAATATAAATCGTATCGTACTGTTCAATATTTTCTACTCCTTCTTTTAGTTGTGGACGTGCATGTTCTTCAAGTTCTTTATCCGCTAGTTCAATAAGAGCTTCATGATCTGTCGTATATGGAGTTTTAGGTTCTATGCGAAATATGTCTGCGCTAATATGTTCCTGAATCACTTTCGCAACATATTCTGTATTACCTAAAACTTCTCCATCCATAACTACTGTACTATTTTCTTGTTCTTTACTCATGTTTTCAGGAGAAGTAGTTTCTGGAACCGAGAAATATACGACCAGTGTTTTTCCTAAATCTTGTGTTTCCCCTGTGGTGCTTGTATCTTTTGGTTGACTTACTTGTGTTTCTTTTTCCTTTGAACACGCAGTTGCGCTAAACAATAGAACAAGTGCCATCATCGGTATCAATATTTTTTTCATGCTATACCTTGTCTTTCCGTTGTTTCACCATTTCTACAAAAAAATCTACTGTTTCAGGTGTTTGGTGTGAAAAGAACAAACTTTCTTTTTTATCTAGTTCTGATATCGTTTGCATATCTTTATCAGAAAGCTCAAAATTAAATATATCGATATTTTCTTTCATTCTATTCATATGAGTAGATTTTGCAAGTGCAACGATATCTCGTTGCATCAACCAACGTAGAATTACTTGAGCGACACTTTTTTGATATTTGTTGGCGATATTTTGAAGAACTTCATTTTCAAACATATTTTGTTTGCCTTCTCCAAAAGGTGCCCAAGCTTCCATTTGTACTTCTCTTTTTTTCATATTGTCTTGAGCCAGTATTTGTTGATGAAATGGATTCACTTCTACTTGATTTACATGTGGTGCAATCTTTTGAAAAGCAACCATATCTGCCAAACGATCTGGAGAAAAGTTGCTAACTCCAATTGCTTTGATTTTTCCTTCTTCATAGAAATCACAAAGGGCACGATATGCTCCATAGTAATCAGAAAATGGTTGGTGTAACAACACCAAATCGATATAAGATACCTTTAACTTCTCCATAGATTTAAGTAGTGATTCTTTACAAGCTTCATAACCATAATGATCAATCCACACTTTTGTAGTAATAAATAATTCTTCTCTAGGCACTCCACATTCTTTCACAGCTTGTCCCACTTCTTCTTCATTAAAATAAGACTGTGCTGTATCAATATGACGATATCCTGCATCGATTGCTTCTAACACGCAACGTTTACAATCCTCTTTTGCTATTTGGAAAACTCCAAATCCTAATTTTGGCATTTTCACACCATTTCGCAAAGTAACATATTCCATAAAGTATACCTCCTTGACTTATCGTCTCTTTTTGGATACAATCAAATCATACAAGACGGTAGTTACAACCGGTCAATGCTTTTTTAAAATAAATGGAGGAAATTTTATGTATTCAATGAAAGAGGTCTGTCTCGAAACAGAGATGACGTATGAAACGCTGAAATATTATTGTAATGAAGGTCTTATTCCTAATGTTAAAAGAGATTCACATAACTATCGTGTCTTTGATGATAAGGATGTTGCGTGGATTAAAAATTTATCATGTTTAAAGGATTGTGGTATGAGTATTGTAGAGATGAAAGAATATATAGAACTTTGTTTAGATGGTGAATCTTCAATTCCTGAAAGGAAACTTATTTTGGATCACAAAAAAGAACTTCTATTAGAAAAATTACAAGAAGTCCAAAATTGTATAGATTATATTGATACAAAACAACAATTTTACGATGATGTCTTAGCAAAAAAAATCCCATATATTAGTAATCTCATTAAGGATGAAAAAGACTCCTAAAGCTTCATCATAGATTGAATTAAGATATTACTTCTTTTAATTTTGCCATGGCTTCTTCAAAACTACGTACAAAGTATCCATGTTTTAATACTGCACCTAAAACATAATGATTCATACCATACGTTGGTACATCATAACGATTTGCACTTATCAAACGTATATCACTGTTAATACCGATGATAATTTTCGTATTGCTTTTCATCGCGATTCCTAGCTCTACCATAACGCCAGCATCCTCATTCGTTAAATCCGCAATAAAGACATCGCACTCTTCTACTGCCTTCGTATCCGCATCATATATATCAATAGGTGTAGGAAGACTTTGTTTATTTTCATTAAATGGTTGGTCAATAGGATTAAATATATCAAGTTCAGGGAACATTTCACGCATGATGTTTCCTTCTTTTTTACGTTGTGCTACTTCTGCTTCATTGAATAAAGAACCTGCTAAATAAACTTTCATAACTTACCTCTCTCTTTTTTAAAATTATACTATACCCATAAAAGAAAAGCCAGTGATGAACCTTTGCTGATAGTGTAAAATGGATGTGGAATTGAAAAAAGTGATATAACCCTATAAAATTTAATCGCGAAACCAAATTTTCAGAAAGGGATTATATCACATGAATATATTATCACATTTCCAAGAATACA